>DAOVTM010000413.1 GCA_030633145.1 Desulfobulbaceae bacterium | reverse complement strand
AGCCTGCGAGACTCCGTCTGTCCTGATGAGACCGCTGGAGCGGTCATTCAAGGTTCCCACGCAGGAGCATAGGAACCAGAGAATGTCAACCAGTATATGAAGGATGCCAATTTTCTGCTTAACTTTTTGCTTAATTTTTTGATTAATAATGGGCTTCAAGGGTTGTGACAAGAGATAAAATGGTCTGGTTCACCGGAGTCGCAATCCCCAACGCAGCTGCCTGTCGCACGATATAGCCGTTAATAGCCTCAATCTCGGTTCCCCTTTTCGCATCCACATCCTGCCCCATGGAGGAACGGTTGGAAGCAGTGGCCCTGGCAATAGCAAAGACATTTTCCAGGGTATCCTTTGCAATCGCAACACCAAGTGCCTCGGCAACAACAATGGCCTCCTGAACCGCCGCCTCCATCAGCTCGCGGGTCTCCCGCAGTTCCAGCAGCTGACCGTTACAGGTATTGGTCAAGGCACTGATACCGTTTATGGCAACATTAGCGAACAACTTGCTCCAGAGTACCGGCCTGATATCATGTACCTGCTCGGTCGGAATTCCGGCTTGTGTAAAAATATCTGTTATCTCATCGACGACGGACTGTATCTCCCCCTGCCAGATGCCGATAATGGTCTTGCCAACCCCGGAATGCTGCACTCGACCGGAATGCAAAAGCATCGCTCCCTGGGCTGTACTGCCGCAGATTATGGGTATTTCCGCTCTAATAGCTGCAACAGTGGCCGCAATGATCTCTCCGTTGCCCATCCCGTTCTGCAGACTCATCAGGACACCGGGGCCCCCACACAGCCGGATGGCACTCTCGGTTGCCGCTGCTGTCTGACCATGTTTGATGCAGAGCAGGGTGAGATCTGTTGCAATAATTTCCTCCGGCCTGGTAACCGCATGCACCCTGATCTGTCGTACCCTGTTGTTCCGCTCAATCCTCACCCCCTGTTCATTCAGCGTACTGACCAGTTGCGGATCACGATGAAGTAAAGAGACATCCTGACCCGCCTCAGCAAGCAGCCCTCCAAACAGAGAACCCATGGCACCGGCACCGATTACAGTAATCTTCATCCGCTGGTTATTGACTGAAGGTATATCCTTTTTTCCCTGACTGCTTGATCACTGCCTGTTCAATCTGATTTCCCAGGGTCTTTTCATTGCCAGCCAGCTCTTTCCGCTGCGCCCTGACATAGGCATCCCGTTTGCTGCTCAGCTCCAGGATTTCCTTTTGCAGCTTCTCACGATCCTCCTTTTTCTTGCCCACATACTTCTTTCGCTCTGGTGCGGACATTGAAAGCATCTCCTTGGGCAGCTCCTCCTCTTTGATGCCTTCCATCCCCTTGTCCTCAACCGCATCCACCAGATCCCAGGAAGCGGCCTTATAGCTGCCTCCAGCCTTGGCAACTGCCCGTTTGGACATATTTGCCACCCCAATGCTCCTGGAGGCGGAGTCCATCTTTGTCTGACGCTGTTTGGAAGCCACTCCCGCAACGCCATACCCGATATAGGTATCATTGAGAGCCGTATTCAGGCGGACGATTTCTGCGTCAAAGGGGGTCTCAATCTCCACCACGGCCTGGTTGGTTTCAATACGCATGAAACTACCGTCTGCCAGCATGGCTGCCGTCTTCCAGTCCTGATCAGAACCACCGCTGCAGTGAATGGTGTTGACCACAATACCCTTGCTGATCGCCTCTTTGCTGCTCTTGCGAAAATCCACTGAACCCTGCGCAAATGGCTCGTTACCTGCAATAAAAATCGCCTTATAATCGCTGTTACTGGTACTCCATTGCAGCTCCCGCACAGCTGTCTGAATGGCCCAGCCGCAGTACTCTTCCCCGCCGTCGGTGGTCAGTTTGAACAGTTCTTCCGCAATCTTATCCAGATCTCCGGTCAGGGGAGCCAGTTGACGGATAAAGCCGTTATCACTGCCCAGCCCTGGTGAACCATAGCGATACAGGGCAACCTGCAACTGGGGACGTACTCCATTCTGCCTTGCCTTGACAAATTGATTGATAATCGCCCAGAGCTGATTCCTGGCCTGGTCAATCATCCCGGACATAGAGCCAGAGGTATCAAGAATCAGGGCAATCTGTGCTACCGGTTTTGACTCAGAAACCTTCTTGTCCGCTGCAACAGCCCAGCTAGTGGAGACCATCAGCACCAGAGCCAGGATGACTATGTTTGTCTTTCGATAAAACTGTTTCATTATGTATTTCCTCATTGTTTTTTTCTTGATAATCGGCAGGCACAGCGCATCCTGTGTCCTATGTTTTATGTCCTATGTTCTGTACTCTCTCTCCTGTCACCTGATCTGATACAACACCCCGCCCAACACAACATCCACCTGCCGCCCCAGAGCCAGCCAGGCAGCCGCCTCTGTAAACCGGTTGAGCAGAGCAAAATACTCCTTGCTGCTAAATGAAATCTCCTTGGTCTTGAGAGCAGACTGCCCCTGGGCAGTGGAATCATTCCACACGGATCCGTTCTGATAAAAGGCCCTGCCCTGAACCATCCGTACCTGGGATCCGTAATTCCGTTCCCTGTTCCGCTCTCCTTTCGATGCATCGACCACTTTCTGTTTGCGCAGACTAGTACTGGGTCGGGTACGATAGGCCATGGACTCCTCATCCTTCAAGCCCTGCACCTCCTGGGCATTGCGCACCGCTGCCTTGCCGGAACGCAGGTTTAGGTCTTTGGCCTCGCCTGCCATGGACTGATACGACTGCTGCACCTCCTCTGCCGCCGCAAGATCACCTGCCAATTCACGGAAATTACGTTGTTCTTCCGGTACCCTGCGCACCTGCTCATCTTCCATGATAAGCCAGGCCGTATAGGGGGTGACGATACCAAACTTGCGGGCAAGACGGGTAATCTCATCCTTCAGTTCTGCGGACTCTCCGTTCAGGCGAATCTGATCCAGCAACATTCCCACCCGGCGGGCAGCCCACATCTCGCCGACAAACGCATTAGCCGCTGTCTGCGTTGGCAGCTGGATCGTTTCCCGAAAAACCTGTTCTTTACCTGCCATGGTACCAGTCAGAACTAGTTCCGCCCTGCCCTGCCCCTCGTAGCGGCCAAAGAGCAATACCTGATCTCCATTAAAAATATCCGGAACAGCCGATGGCTGCATTCTGGTGAGCCGTATTTTCCCCATGGAGGTGGAAAGAAAAGGGTTGACCATGACCGGATCGCTTATCTTACGGTAAAAATTACTGAGCTTGATCTCCAGGTCTTCTTCCGGCAGCACATAACGGCTTTTACCGCCGGTCTTTTCCGCTATCCGATCCAGGAGGTGAGTGTTGACATCATGGCCCAGGCCAAAGGTAAAAATCCTGGCCCTGGATCGGCTGTCAGCGATCAGGTTGACAATCTTGTCTTCATCAGTCTCGCCAATGGTGGGCAGGCCATCGGTGATGAAAAGTACCATCTGCGGACGGGTTTTTCCGCTCTCCTGCAGGCGCAGCCCCTTGTCCAGTGCCTCATGGATGGCTGTGCCGCCTATGGGCTTGATCTTTCCGATAAAGGTTGATGCCTCTGCTAAAGTCTCATTGTTCACTGGTGCCAGTTTATTAAAAAAAGGCTCTGCCTCGGTGGAAAAGCGAATGAGTTCAAAACGATCCTGCTCATTAAGGTTGTCCAGACAAAAGGTCAATGCCTTGCGAGCCTGAACCATCTTTTTACCAGCCATGGAACCGGAACTGTCCATGATCATGGTAAGGTCTTTGGCCAGGATATGGCCGTCCGCTTGCGCCTCTTT
>DAOVTM010000373.1 GCA_030633145.1 Desulfobulbaceae bacterium | reverse complement strand
GGCATTTTTTGAACCCATATCGGAGCCAGGCAGCAGATTTCGAGTGCGCTCAGGGGGGGAAAAAGGCTGAACTGCTGGAAAACCGTGCCGATATCCTTACGGATTTTCTCAATATGTTTGAGATCGTCATTGAGTTCAATTCCGTCTATCCATATCTCACCCCGCTGATGTTCTTCCAACCGATTCAGGCAGCGGATCAGGGTGGACTTACCGCAGCCGGACGGGCCGCAAATAATGATCCGCTCACCCCGTTTCACCTGTAAATTAATATCCTTGAGGACATGGAAATCTCCATACCATTTATGCATTTCCTTGATGTCAATGGCAAGGGTGGGAGTCGTTTTATCCTGTTGAACGGCTTGCTTTGTCATGGTTTCAGCTGATAGAGTATCAATTATATGGGTAGATTGAAATGTGCCGGTAAAAAAAAGATCTTCTACATTCTTGCATGTCCTGTATGCAGTTTTCGCTCAAGATGCTGGCTGTACTGGGACAGGGAAAAACAGAATATCCAATAGACCAGTCCGGCAAAGATATACCCTTCCACGGAAAAACCCAGCCACTTGCTATCGGTAAACGAGGACTGGATAATGGACAACAGGTCAAAGAGGCCGATGATCATGACCAGTGAGGTATCCTTGAACAGCTCGATAAAGGTGTTGACTATTCCCGGAATAACGGTTTTCAGAGCCTGGGGCAGGACGATGAGGTACATGGACTGCCAGTAGGAGAGTCCCATTGCATCTGCGGCCTCAGTCTGTCCCTTGGGCAGGGCCTGTAGGCCGCTGCGCACCACCTCTGCCATATAGGCTGTCTGGAACATGGAAATCCCGATCAAGGCACGGAGAAGTTTATCAATACGGATATTTTCCGGAATAAAGAGGGGCAGCATGACCGATGACATGAATAAGACCGTAATCAGCGGTACACCGCGCCACAGCTCGATATAGACCACGGAAAGGGATCTGGCCACCGGCATGGAGGAACGCCGGCCAAGAGCCAGGATGATCCCACAGGGCAGGGCAAAGAACATACCCACTGTGGAGAGGATCAGGGTCAGCATCAGGCCGCCCCATTTATAGGTCTCCACCACAGGGAGACCGAACCAGCCGCCATAAAAGAGGGCATAAGCAAACACAGGATAGCCAATGATGGTAAAACCGGCCACCCAGCCCTTTTTCGGCAGCCCTTCAATGAGGAGATAACCGATCAGGGAACCAAGCATACAGAAGGCCAGAATAGCCCGCCAATACTCAGTCTCCGGATAGAAACCAAACATGAACTGGGTAAAGCGAACCCGGACAAATACCCAGCAGGCACCATCGTTGGTACAAGCCTCCCTGGAGTCCCCGACCCAGTTGGCATCAATAAAGGCCCAGTTGAACATGGGCGGAACCAGCTGGTACAGCACATAGAGTGCGGCAAGGGTAAAGAGGCTGTTGACGGGAGATGAAAACAGATTACGTTTGAGCCAGCCAATGGCTCCGACACTGGTCGTTGGTGCTGGCAGGTCAGGATGTGGGGTGTGAATAATCATGATCAACGCTCCTTCATCATGCTGCGCGCATTGTACCAGTTCATAAAAAAGGAAATGGTCAGGCTGAAGGTGAGATAGACCGCCATGGTCATGGCAATGATCTCAATGGCCTGGCCGGTCTGGTTAAGAGTGGTTCCGGCAAAGACTGAAACCAGATCAGGATAACCGATGGCCGTGGCCAGGGATGAATTTTTCACCAGGTTGAGGTACTGACTGGTCATCTGGGGAATAATCACCCGCATGGCCTGGGGGATGATTACCAGGCGCAGGATCTTTCCCTGCCGCAAGCCCAAGGCTCGAGCCGCCTCGGTCTGGCCGTGACTGACCGAGAGGATTCCGGAGCGGACAATCTCGGCTATCAGACTGGCCGTATAAACGGTAAGGGCAATGAGCAGGGCTGCCAGTTCAGGGAGAATACTGATACCGCCTTGAAAATTAAATCCTTTCAGTTCAGGAAGTTCCCAGTGCAGGGGAGTTCCAGCGGCATAATAAGCGACAGTCGGTACAACCGCCAGGATTGCCAGCGAGATGAGCAGTACCGGAAACTGCTGCCCGGTCTTTTCCTGTTGTTTGTTGGCCCAGAGCTTGAGGAACACCATTGCCGCAAAACTGATAATCAGAGCCGCTAGCACCAGGCCGAATCCCTGTTCATAGATGGGGCGGGGAATTATGACCCCGCGGATATTGAGAAAAAAGGCCCAGTCGCCCAGCTGCATACTGTTACGAGGCGAGGGAAGGGTGCGCAGTACAGCAAAATACCAAAAAAAGATTTGCAGCAGCAGGGGCAGGTTGCGAAAAATCTCAATATAGATCGAAGCCAGCTTGGCAATCAGCCAATTGGATGAGAGTCTGGCAACACCGATGGTAAAGCCGAGGATAGTCGCACAAACTATACCCAGGGCAGAGACCAGCAAGGTGTTGAGCAGCCCCACAACAAAGGTTCGGCCAAAGGTGGAGCCAACCTCACTGTACGGGATCAAGGACTGACTGATGCCAAACCCGGCCTTCTGGCCGAGAAAGGCAAAGCCGGTGGTGATTCCCCGCTGTTCCAGGTTGTGGAGGGCATTTCTGCCAATAAAGAAAAAGAACAGAGCCACTGCCAGTCCCAGCAATACCTGGAACATCAAGGCTCTGTTGTGCGCCTGGTTCCACCAGACGGTTGTCTCTTCAGGTTTAGCCATGAAGATAAAAGCTAAAGGTAAGTGTTGTGTTCAGCCGGGACTCTGGGACTGTCCGCCCCTGAGTCCGGCTCTTGACATCTGACTACGGGTTTACCTCATGGGCGGAGCATACTGGATGCCACCGTTATTCCACAGGGCATTGAGGCCGCGGGCAATCTTGAGTGGTGAATCCTGTCCTACATTACGCTCAAAGCTCTCAGCATAGTTACCAACCTGTTTGATGATCTGGTAGCTCCAGTCGTCGGGCAGGTTCAGGCTGCCTCCCTTATCGCCTTCCAGGCCGACCAGGCGGCGGATAGCCGGGTTGTCAGATTTTTTCATCTCATCGACATTGGCAGATGTTACACCCATCTCCTCGGCGTTGAGCATGGCAAAAAGTGACCAGCGCACAACATTAAACCACCCGTCGTCTCCCTGACGAACAACTGGCCCCAGGGGTTCTTTGGAGATTACATCTGGCAGGACAACAGCGGAAGCAGGATCTTTCAAATGGGTACGCAGACCGTAGAGCTGAGACTGGTCAGAGGTCAAACAGTCACAGCGTCCAGTATCAAAACCGGCGGCAGTCTGGTCATGGGTGTCAAAAACCACTGTCTCGTATTTCATTTTGTTGTTGGCAAAATAATCGGCAAGGTTCAGCTCGGTGGTGGTTCCTGCCTGGATGCAGAAGGTGGCACCGTTCAGTTCTTTGGCACTCTTAACGCCGAGTGATTTCTTTACCAGAAAGCCCTGGCCGTCATAATAGTTGACACCGGCAAAGTTCATTCCCAGAGCGGTATCGCGGTGCATGGTCCAGGTTGTACCACGAACCAGAAGATCAATCTCACCGGACTGGAGGGCGGTGAAACGTTCTTTTGAGTTCAGTGGGACATACTTGATTTTGGAAACATCGCCAAGAACGGCAGCAGCAACAGCCTTGCAGCCGTCAACATCTATACCGTGCCAGACACCTTTTTCATCGGTAATGGAAAAGCCGGGCAGACCAGTGGAAACACCGCAGACCAGCTGTCCGCGTTTTTTAACCTCATCCAAGGTGCCGGCAGCAGCCAGGGAGGCAGAAATCATAAGGAAAACAGCCACCATAATGAACGACATTTTTTTCATTGTACTCTCCTGTGAAGAATTGTGAATAAATAGGATACATTATTTCATTGCAACCAACTACTGTACCAATTAAATTAATTTCCCTTGTGCTGTCAAGCATTGTCCTCTGTTGAAGTGAGAAAATATCATTATTGGTTAAAAAGCTGTCACATTTAAAGATCATCCATGCTCAGGTATGCGAGTTCGAAGTCTGCGCTGATCAGCAAAACTCCGTCAGTGGGAACGAGAGGGGAAGGATGCAGCTTGAAAAAGATCGCCACAATCAGATTGCTCAGAATGAAGATCATTCTTTTCAACGGCAGTTCATCGGTAAAGGGCTTACCGTTCCAGGTCTGCCTGCTCTGCAAACATTGCTTTACCCAGGTTACCATTTTCCTCGCAGCTATCCTCTAAGTACTAATGCAAAATTAATCTAACATTGTTCCACTGGTTCCTACGCTCCAGCGTAGGAACCGTGATATACCGCTCCAGCGGTTGCAACAGGACGCAGGAGCGTCCAAAATCCGTTCCCACAGACGGAGTCTCGCAGGC
>DAOVTM010000097.1 GCA_030633145.1 Desulfobulbaceae bacterium | reverse complement strand
CTTTTGCTTCGGGATTACGGGCAACACCAAGACATGCACCCTCAACACCAGAACCCATACCAATACCAGCACCCAGGCCGGCAAAACCGATTGATTGAGCAGCACCAATACATACCAATGCGATAGCAATCTTGTCCATTGTAACTTCCTCCAGATAAAAAATTAAATAAGTTGGCCTTCTTCTCCGAAAAACGGAAACTTGTATATGAGTGAGGGGTAAGGAATATGCTCCTCTCCCCTCACGCTAAAATCAATGTGCGTCTTCCATGGCTGATGCACAGTAGAGTACTGCCAGCAGGGTAAAGACAACGGCCTGGATGACGGATACCAGTACTCCAAGGCAGAGGATTGGCAGCGGCGCAAAATAGGCTCCGGCCAGCATAAAGAGTACTGAAAGCAGCATCTCCTTTGCAAAGATATTTCCAAAAAGTCGCATGGAGAGTGAGAGCAGGCGAGCAAAGTTACTGATCACCTCCAAGGCAAACATAAACGGTGCCATCACTGGAATGGGACCTGTGAAATGTTTGTAGTAATTTTTACCGTGATAGCGGAACCCGAGTACATGATGGGTGACCCATACCATGAGGGTCATGGCAAGGGTAATGTTGAGGCTGGATGTCGGTGACATAAAGCCGGGAATCAGACCGATCAGGTTACCTATACAGATATAGAGGAAAAAACTGGCCATCATGGGAAAGAGCATCTTTGCCCGTTTTTCACCAAGATTTTCCTTAAAGAAATCCATCAGGCCGCCGATCATCACTTCCCAGAAGTTCTGCCCTGAACCGGGTACCAGTTCAAGGCTACCCATGGTCAATTTAGGTACCACGATGAGAAATGCCATGACCAACCAGGTGTAGGTCATGTACGGTATTGTTATCTGCTCCAGAAACGTTTCTCCAACGAATCCGTGCGGTACCGGTAAGCCCATCTTGTCAAGAATAAGCGAGATAAATAGAATTGGATGTTCCATGGCCTTTGCTCCCTTTTTAAAAAAAAATTTTAAAAAAACTTTTTACGAAAATATTTTACGTCCACGACCAAGCGCAACAATAACGATGCTGAGCATCACCGTGGACAATCCTATAACTAATCCAATAATGTTGATGCTGACCTTGTTGGCCAGCACAAACAGTAACAACCCAAGGACAATAAGCCGGGCATAAAATCGCATCACGAAGCGCATCTTTTCTATTCTGCGCAACCCTTTGCCGCCCGTGCCTTGCTCTTCTGCCTCAGCAACCCGGAATACAAGCTGCTTTACATCACGTTTGAGGAGCAGAAAGCTGCCGCTTGCCAGTACACCGCCGATCAGTACTGACTGTGCCAGCTGCCAGTTGAATATATACCAGCTACCAGCGGTGAAAACGATCACCATCACCATGTGAAACAGTGATATACTGCGCAACAGGACATCCTCTGAATCTGCGCCTTGCTGCCCCTCTGTAATCTGTTCAGCCATTCTTGATATTTCTGCTCAGATCCCAGAGATGTTTAAAACCGGCCACAATACCCATGCCCATAAAGAAAAAGGTCAGGTATGGAGCCGTGCGTCCGTCAAATACCTTATTATCCAAGTACCAGCCAATTCCCAGACCGATAAAGATGGAGAAGACAAAGGTGAGTCCTGATTGGCTGTATGTTGCCAGCTCGCGTAACATTTCTCTGCTTTCTTTGGACATGACCCTTCTCCCTGTTTCAATCCGGGAATTAATTTTGATTACAGATAGCATGCGCACAGTACAAGCGCAATGCTTTTTTTACTGTTTTGCTAATTTTATGAATGACGGTTCAGTGACGGTTGCTTATTAACCCGCCAGTTTACTGAACGATGATTCAGTCATCTTGAGTGCTTTTTCCAAGTGAATCCGCTCATGTGCGCTGGATATAAAGGCCGCCTCAAACTGGGAAGGTGCCAGCCAGATGCCTGATGCCAGCATCTGGCGGAAGTGCTGTCCGTAGCGATTCGTATCCGCCTTCATGGCTGATGCAAAATCCGTCACCGGTTCACTGGTAAAGAAACAGGTCATCATGGAGCCGATCCGGTTGAGTACTGTGGGAATTGGCGCATCTGCTGCAATTTTGCGCAGTTTTTCCACATACTCGTCTGCCTTTTCTTCCAGTTCCTGATAAAAACCGGGCTGGCGCACTAATTTGAGCATAGCCAGACCCGCTGCCATAGCCAGGGGGTTGCCGGACAGAGTACCAGCCTGATAGACTGGGCCATCCGGGGCAATTTGATCCATGATCTCCTTTTTACCGCCATAAGCTCCGACAGGCAGGCCGCCGCCGATGATCTTGCCCAGACAGGTCAGATCCGGGGTAATGTTGAACCGTTCCTGGGCTCCGCCCAGAGCCAGTCGAAAACCGGTGATCACTTCATCAAAGATCAGGACAATGCCAAGCTCTGTGGTCAGTTGTCGCAATTTCTGAAGAAATTCCAGCTCAGGAACCACCACCCCCATATTACCGGCAACCGGCTCAACGATGACGCAGGCAATGTCCAACTTTTCATCGCGCAGGGTTTTTTCCAGCACTTCACTATCATTATAAGGGATGGACAGGGTGTTTTTGACAATATCATCGGGTACGCCTGGACTGCCGGGAATCCCCAGGGTGATAACTCCAGAACCGGCCTTGACCAGAAAGGAGTCTGCGTGCCCGTGGTAGCAGCCGTCAAATTTGACTACCATATTTCGGCCGGTATAGCCCCTGGCCAGCCGGGCGGCACTCATGGTGGCCTCGGTGCCGGAGCTGACAAAACGTACTTTTTCAAGAGACGGCACCGACTCACAGACCAGTTCTGCAAGTTCAACTTCCAGGGGAGAGGGTGCGCCAAAACTGGTTCCGCCTGCTGCAGTGTCACAAATCGCCTTGAGAACATCCGGGTGGCCGTGACCAAGGATCATGGGCCCCCAGGAACCTACAAAGTCGATGAATTCATTCCCGTCCACATCGGTGACTGTCGCACCTTGGGCAGAGGCAACAAAGAGTGGATCGCAGCCCACGGATTTACAGGCGCGTACTGGAGAGTTTACCCCGCCAGGGATGACCTGACAGGCCTGGGCAAATAATGTATCAGAATGTGAGGTGTTCATTTTTTTAGTTGATAGTTGAAAGTTGATAGTTGATAGTTGAAGTTGATAGATATGGGTATTGTTACACTATCAACTCTCAACTATCAACTCTCAACTGTATATCTTCTGTCAAAATTTTTCTTGTCACAGGGGAAATTCATGAGTAAAGTGTATCCAATTATTAGAATATTAGTATCCTCTTTAAATTTTATGGTGATCTTGGATAACCTCGTACCCATGCTCCAGCGTGGGTACGCAACTTGGACGATCCAGGTAAGCGAGCCTGCGAGACTCCGTCTGTCCTGATCAACCGCTGGAGCGGCAATTAAGGTTCCCACGCAGGAGCGTGGGAACCAGTGGGGTAAGCGAAGTACCATAAATTATAAAGAGGATACGAATATTAGTATAACAGTGTTTAACTTTTATTTTTTAAATTCGGCCTTAATGGACGGGTCGCAAAGGAGAATCAGGTTATGGCAAGCGATAATGTATTCCATGTTTCCGATAGTGAATTTGAAAGCAAGGTAGTGAATAACGATCTTCCCTGTCTGGTGGACTTTTGGGCACCCTGGTGTGGTCCCTGCAAGGCCATCGGCCCGGTCATTGACGATCTGGCCGATGAGTTTGACGGCAAGGTCACGATCGCCAAGATGAATGTGGATGATAATCCAGCTACCCCCGGCAAGTTTGGAATTCGTGCCATTCCTACCCTTATTATGTTCAAAGACGGAGAGGTGCTTGATCAGATAACCGGCGCAGTGGGTAAGGCTCAGCTCGTCGAACTGATGAATAAGGCAGCATAGTCAGAAGACAGAGGACAGAAACTGTGAGGTGAATTTATGGCGCAGCCAGATTATCAGTTGATTATTGTTGGCGGCGGACCTGCTGGTTTAACGGCTGGCTTGTACGCTGCCCGGGGACGGGTGCAGGTATTGCTCGTTGAAAAAGGGGCAACCGGTGGCCAGGTTTTGCTCACCGACTGGGTGGACAACTATCCGGCCTTTATTGACGGGGTCAGCGGTTTTGAGCTGATGGACAAGATGACCGCCCATGCCGACCGCTTTGGCCTGGAAAAGAAATTTGCCGAGGTGAGCAGTCTTGATCTTGCCAGTGAGTTAAAGACCATTTATCTGGAAAACGGGGAACAGATCACCAGTAATACTGTTATTCTCTGTACTGGTGCCAGACCCAGGAAGATCGACGTGCCTGGTGAGGAAGAACTCCAGGGCAAGGGGGTGTCTTACTGTGCAACCTGCGATGCCCCCTTTTACCGCAATCAGGAGATAGCCGTGGTCGGTGGTGGTAATACCGCCATCCAGGAGGCTCTGCATCTGACTAAATTTGCCTCCAAGGTAACGGTTATCCACCGCCGGGACGAGTTGCGGGCAATCGGCATCCTGCGGGAAAAGGCATTTGCCGAGGAGAAGATTGAATTTCTCTGGAACGCACAGGTCAGCGAGATCGTGGAAGGGAACAACGGGGTTGAGTCGCTCAATATCAGCTATAACGATGGCTCCTCCTCTGTGCTGCCGGTGACCGGTATCTTTGTCCTGATCGGAGTGGTAGCCAATAATGAAATGCTGCCCATGGATCAGCTGGAAACCGATTCTGGAGGTTTTGTTATTACCGACACAGAGATGCGGACAAAACTGGACGGGGTCTATGCTGCCGGTGATATCCGCAGCAAACAGTTCCGGCAGATTGTCAATGCCGCAGGTGAAGGTGCCAATGCGGAACTGTCAGCGGAACATTATCTGGGAACCCTGGCATAAATGGATATTATTTAAAGGCATCCTTCATATTGTCCAGAAAATAGTTGGCACTTTTCTACCATGCAACACTTGTTGGTGCGCACAGCGCACCCTACAGGTAAAACTATACTCTGAAAACATCATGGAAACAGAAGTGTAGGGTGCGCTGTGCGCACCATTGCCGTGGCATTATTAAAAAAAAGTGTCAGATAGTTAGGTAGGTAGGTAGGTAGGTAGGTAGGTAGGTAAGCGAAGACTCAGAGCGAAGACTCCGAGCGAAGACTTTGACCGGTAAATGAAGGATACCTCTTTAAATAGATTTTTAAACTGATTTAATCTCAACTGGCAATTTGCATTTATGAACATACAACTGTTTTCTGCTGTCCGGGCAGCCGTGTCTATCCTCCTGATCACCAGCTTCCTCTCTTTGACCGGTTGCGCGAGCATGAAAGACATGTTTGGTTCCTGGTCCTTTGGTTCTGAAACCGATGAAGGAGAGACCTTTGAACCAGCGGAAAGCCTGGCCGTCAAGGGGATGGATGCCTACAATGTGGGTGACTATGCCGAGGCCAGGAAGGCTTTTCAGGAAATCATGGATCGCTACCCCTTCAGTTCTCAAGCGATGCTGGCCGAACTCAAGGCCGCAGATTCCCATTATTATCTGAACGAGTATGAAGAGGCTAAAACCCTGTACAAGGAATTTGAAGAGCGCCACCCTACTAACGAGGCCATTCCCTATGTGATGTTTCAGATCGGGATGTGCGATTTCTCCCGTACCGACCGGATTGATCGTGATGCCAGTGGAGCCCATGAAGCGATTCAGTCCTTTAATCGCCTGCTCCGTGCCCATCCCGAATCGCCCTACACCAGAGAGGCAAAGGCCAGAACCAGATCAGCCCGTGCCTTTATTGTCAACCATGAGTACTTTGTTGCGGTCTTCTATGTGCGGACAAAGAAATACCAACAGGCCAGGCATCGTTTAAACTATATCATTAATATGTATCCAGACGCAGATATTACGCCCATGGCCGAAAAACTGCTTGCCAGGTTGGATGAGGGAAACCCCCCGCGCTGGGGATTGAACCGGTGGCTGCCTGATCTTGCTATGCCGGACTGGATAGCTGATCCTGAGGTGGAGCAGCTAGAGCCGGTTAAAAAAGGTAAGACTACTCAATAAGCCTTTATGCAGACCTCGTAAAAACAAACATGAGGAATTTGAAAACTTATGTGTTTTCAGCACCTTCGCTCATAATTGGGCAATGGTCGGTCTGAGTAATGAGATGTGAGTAGTGAGGGGGCGCACTACGTTTTTTCATAACTCAATACTCATAACTCATCACTCACCACTCAAAAACACTCTATTACTTCTGAAAAATGTTCAATAATCAGCACGAATTCAAAGTATGTTTACGAGGTCTGTCATGGGATTGCTCAACAGCGATAAATTGCTTGACCTTCTGGTTCGGCAGCGTCTCCTCACCATAAAACAGCAAAAGTTTGTTCTCCGCAACAAGGAGATTCAGCGTGAAAAGCTGATCAAGCAGTTCGGCAAGGGCAGGGAAGCCGCCAGCATGAAATCCGATAAGGATTTTCCTGATATGGTGGACATCCTGGTCTCCATGAAGCTGGAGGTACGCGGCAGAACAACGAGAATTCTCACCGAAGAGGTCATCATGCGGGCGGTGAGCCGCGCTCTGGAGATTCCGTTTAAAAGTCTCGATCCACTGGAGCTGGATATCGAGATTGTTACCAAGACCATTCCCCGCAATTTTGCCATCAGTAACCAGATCCTCCCCTTTGAGATCCGTAACGGCATCCTTCAGGTCGTCACCTGCCACCCGGATAACAAGACGGCTCTGGAGGGTATTGAACAGGCCAATCAGATCGAGGTTCGTCCTTATCTCAGCACCCGTACAGATATCAAAAAGATCCTGGCAGAGTTTTTCGGTTTCCAGGAATCCATTACTGCCGCAGAGACCCAGTTTACAGCACCAGGCCAGGGGTCAACGGTGGATATCGGCAATCTGGAGCAGTATGTCAAACTGACCGCCACTGGCAAGATAAGCTCCACGGATCAGCATATCAAGGCAGCGGTAAACCACCTTTTCAACTATGCCCTGGAGCAGCGAGCCAGTGATATTCATGTTGAACCCAAACGGAGATTCTGTCTGATCCGTTTTCGTATCGACGGGGTGCTGCACACCATCTATAAACTGCCCAAGGCAGTACACGCCGCCATTACCTCCCGCATTAAGGCTCTGGCACGGATGGATATTGCCGAGAAGCGGCGACCCCAGGACGGCAGGATCAAGATTGGTCAGGAAGATGGCAAGGAGGCGGAGCTGCGTGTCTCCACCGTACCAGTCGCTTTTGGGGAAAAGACTGTCATGCGTATCCTGGATCCGGAGGTTATCTTCCAGGATCTTGACGGGCTGGGATTTTCAAAACGGGATAGGGTGGTCTTTAACTCCTTTATGACTGCACCGCACGGTATTGTTCTGGTCACCGGTCCCACCGGTTCGGGTAAATCAACCACCCTCTACTCCACCCTCAAGAAGATCGCTACCCCTGAGATCAATTTGGTCACCATCGAAGACCCAGTGGAGATGGTCTATGAGGAGTTTAACCAGATCTCGGTGCAGCCGCTCATTGATGTCACTTTTTCCACTATTCTCCGTAACATCCTCCGCCAGGATCCTGATGTTATCATGATTGGTGAGATTCGCGACCTGGATACCGCCTCCTACGCAGTGCAAGCCGCCCTGACCGGCCACCTGGTCTTTTCCACCCTTCATACCAATGATGCGGTCTCCACCATTGTCCGGCTCCAGGATTTGGGACTTGAGCCGTTCCTGATCGGTTCTACCATGCTGGGAGCTTTGGCGCAGCGGCTGGTGCGGACTATCTGCCCCCACTGTAAGGCTCCCTATGAGGTGGATATACCTGATCTTGCCAAGATGGGATTTCCTGTTTCAGGCCAGGGAGTTATGGAACTGTACCGGGGCAAGGGATGTAAGGAGTGCAGGAAAACAGGATACCTGGGAAGGATGGGGGTCTTTGAGATCTTCCCCATGTCAGACAAGATCAAAAAAATGGTTACAGATAATGCCACTGATGCCGAGCTGCGAAAAATAGCCATCCGCGAGGGCATGACCACCCTGAATGAGGATGCCTGGCAAAAGGTGCGCAATGGTCTGACCACGGTTGAAGAAGCTCTGCGGGTCACCGGAAAGATGTAGAAAACCACTGAATTCTCTCTCCCTCCCTTGCCAATCCGTTCTGGAATGGTTATATTTGGTTGCTATGAAGATAGTGTGTAAAAATAAAAAGGCATTCCATGACTATCATATTGATAAGACCATGGAGGTCGGGATTGTCCTCAAGGGGCCTGAAGTCAAGTCCTTGCGCGGGGGTCGAGCCAACATCAAGGACGGCTATGCCCAGCTCAAGGATGGGGAACTGTTTTTGTATAATGTGCATATTTCGCCCTATGCCTTTGCTGTCCACTCGGTTGCCGATCCCCTGCGGGTGCGTAAACTGCTTCTTCATAAACGTGAACTCCGTAAATTAATCGGCAAGCTGCACGAAAAAGGGGTTGCGCTTATCCCACTTAAGATTTACTTTATTAATAATGGCAAGGCAAAGATTGAACTGGGACTTGCCCGGGGTAAGAAGCAGTATGATAAACGACATGCGCTCAAGGAAAAGCAGTCCAAACGGGATCTGCAGCGAACATTGCGTGATCGTGATTAGTATTTTAGTAAAAAATAAAATTTTAGTGAAAGATAAAAAAACATGGGGGTGAAACGGATTCGACGGGGATATAAAAGCTCAACGTTGCATGCCGAGTTTTCTGTCAGCTCGTAAACTTGATGGTACTTAAATATAATCGCTGACGATTATAATTACGCAGTAGCAGCATAGTCTGCTTTGCCGCTTCCCCAGTCCGCGCCCGTAAGGCTGGATTGAAGCGTCGACTCTTCGGGCTGGTCAACCTTTTGTGCCTCTCATCAGGATGACGAGACTTTAACAGGCTGGCATTCGGCAATCCCCTGTTCCAGGTGAGAGCCGGATGTGAGATCCTAACCTGGAACTAAGCATGTAGATACGTGAGGGGAGTATTTTCGGACCCGGGTTCAACTCCCGGCACCTCCACCATATTGGCTTCCATTAAAGTTTAAAGAAGTTCTGAAACCCGCAACCTTCCAAGGTTTGCGGGTTTTTTGTTGTCCGGTCAATTCCGCTAAGGTGCGTTGACATACTGTAAAGTTTACAGTATATTTTACAGTATAAAGCCTGTTTTGAAAAAATGATACTGTAATAACTCTCTCAATACCCTGATATTGTAAGCTTATCTTTGATTTTCACCAGAACAGTACGGGGTAATTCTATGGGATGTGGGTTCGATGGAGAGTAAAATAATTCCCCCTCATGTGAAAAAATGCCTCTTACCGACACAGCCATAAAACCAGCCAAACCCAAAAAAAAGCAATATCGAATGACAGACGGTCAAGGTCTGTACCTGTTGATTATGCCGACCGGGCGCAAATATTGGCGGCTTGACTACACCTTGCACGGTAAACGTAAAACTTTTGCTATTGGCACTTATCCTGAAATCAGCTTGCAAACTGCCCGTGAAGAACGAAGAAAGGCCAAGGCCATTGTTGCTGATGGTATTGATCCGGTTCAGTTTCGGCAACTGACCAAGGCCACAGATAGAGAAACGGCGGAGAACACATTTGAAGCCCTTGCCCTTGAGTGGTATTCCCGGCAAGAGAAGAGCTGGACACAAGGACACGCCCGCACTGTAATGGGACGGCTAAGGCTCAACTTGCTCCCATGGCTTGGCAACCGGCCTATTGATGAAATCACCGCACCGGAAATATTAAAAGTCTTACGGCGGGTTGAGAGCCGGGGAGCCGGTGAAACTGCCCACCGCTGCAAAACAATTGTTTCTCAGATCTTCAGATATGCCATTGCTTCCGGCATTGCCGACCGTGACCCAGCCGCAGACCTCAAGGGGGCTTTAACACCTGTCCATCCTGACAAGATGGCTGCCATTACAGATCCGGACAGAGTCGGGGAGCTGATGCGGTCAATTCGTGGATACCATGGCGACCTTGCCACCCGCTGCGCCCTCCTGCTTTCCGCCTTCACCTTTTGCCGTCCCGGTGAAATCCGACAAGCCGAATGGAAAGAGATAAACTGGATCAAGAAAGAATGGAGAATCCCGGCAGCCAAAATGAAAATGAAGCGTGAGCATACCGTCCCATTATCTGACCAGGCTTTGAACCTGTTGCGAGAAGTTCACCCGCTTACCGGGCGGGGTAAATATGTATTCCCCTCTCTTCGGACTCCTGACAGCCCCATGAGCAATAACACTGTACTTGCCGCACTCCGGCGTATGGGATTCAGCAAGGAAGAAATGACCGGCCACGGCTTCCGCTCCATGGCTTCTACGCTGTTGCATGAAAACGGATTCGAGCATGAGGTTATAGAACTGCAGCTTGCCCATGCACGAAAGGATAAGGTGTCCGCAGCGTATGACCGATCAAGGCGGCTGCCAGAACGTAAGAAGATGATGACCTGGTACGCTGACCACCTGGAGCAGTTGGAGCAAGGGGAAAAGAAGAGCAGGGCCAGGGCGGCGCAAGGATAGCAAAACAAGTTTCACCGGGATAGCTCGACGGAGCGAAAAGCCGTGAACCCTGACGGCCTGCCCGGTGGATTATTTACAGGGTATTTTTAAGGGAAAGATATGAAAGAACTTGATTTTTGG
>DAOVTM010000082.1 GCA_030633145.1 Desulfobulbaceae bacterium | reverse complement strand
TTAACCCACTGGTTCCCATGCTCCAGCGTGGGAACCTTGCATGACCGCTCCTGCGGTCTCTACCGGACGATAGATCGTCCAAGTATCGTTCCCACGCTGGAGCGTGGGAACGAGGCTGCCATAAAATTTTAGCAGGATACCTTTTGTTGTACGTTCTGCCTATAGTTACTATAGTTACGCTATCCTTGTCTCCTCCCCGGTCGTTTTGCGGGTTTGTAATACCATCGGCTGAGGCGTTCCGGTGCAATACCAAATGTCCAGCCAATCAGCATTAACTGGTTGATCAGGCTGGTTTTAATCAGGCCGTGCTGCTGCCAGCGCCTTGGTGAGGTCATGGCACAGCCCCTGGCAAGTTTAATCCTGCCGATTTTTTTCAACCCGGCCAGCAGGGGCAGCTCTTCCAGGATTGACTGCCTGGGAAATCCCCCTGCCTTGCTATAGGATTGACTGCTCATGAACAGCCCCTGGTCGCCGTAAACCATTCCCAGCAACCTTGAACGCAGGTTTGCCCCCCACTCAATGATTCGAAAGCCTGTTCCTGGTGCATCAATACCAAGGCGAAAGGCACCGGCAACCACTCCTGGCTGTTGCAGAACCTTCTTAACCTGCGCAATACAATCAACCGGCAGCCTGGTATCACAGTGGAGAAAGAGGAGATAATCGCCCGAGGCCAGCCTGGCACCCATATCCTGTTGCAATCCTCGTCCGGATTTGGAGCGGATTGGACGGAGTTTTCTTTTTCCCACCTCCTCAATGGTCTCATCGCTGCTGCCGCCGTCCACCACCAGTATTTCCAGATCCTGTCCGGCCTGCTCCCTGATCAGTCTGTCCAGACAGGGGCCGATGGCCTGCGCTTCATTCAGTACCGGGATGATAATGGAGATTTTTTTCATGCCAACTTCCTCTGTAATGAACAAGATCTTCCGGTCGATCAATATCGTGCAGTACCGGCAGCAGGGCAATGGTGAGTCCCAGAGATTCCGCCTTGACCAGGGTCTGCGCCAGAACCCGGCCTGTTCCCCAGTCAATATCATCAAACAGGGGGGTGGCTGGCCGCTTCAGGCCAATCAGGTAATAACCTCCGTCCGCAGCCGGGCCGAGTACCAGGTCATGGCTGGTCAACTTTTCCAGTCCGGTACGGATAATTGCAGTATCGACTTCCGGGCAGTCGGAACCGATGAGGATGGTACGACCCGGCCTGTCCGCATCTGCAAAGGCGTGCTTCATCCGCTGCCCCAACCCATCTCCCTGCTGTGGGATAAAAGAACAGCTCTTGCCCAGCCATTGTTGCATCTGCGCAAGGGAAGCACCACTGTAAAAGATTTGTAATATCGTATCCTCTGCCGGCAAGTCCGGTTCGATCCGATGGATGAGCTGCTCAGTCATCTCTTTATGGATCCTCGCCGCACCAGCGGCTCCCAAATGTGCAATCAACCTGGTTTTTACCTTACCAGGCTGGGGATATCGGGTAAAGATAATGATTCTCTGCGGTCTGTTGTCAAATTTACTGTTGTTCATTTCTTTTGGGTCTTATATCGTGCAACCATATTCGTGTAACCATAAAAATAATGGAAACATTTGTTGAAAACCGGAGTCAATCAAGAATGTCTTCTAAAAATAAATCGTTTTCCAGAAAAAAGACACCCCTTTCCTACCAGGAGCGTAAATATCGTTTAGTCGAAGCTTCCGGGCTTGTCTCAACCGTTGTCAAGATGGCAGAAACCGACCTACATATCCAAGCCTCCGGCTCAGTGGAAGATGCGGCCCTACAGCTACTGTCCACTGCCCGGGCTGCCATTGAACAGTATATAAGGAATCACCCCTTATTTAAAGACTCTCTTGTTCCTTTGCCGGTGGACAACAGTGCGCCGGAGATTATCCGGAAAATGGCTGCGGCAGCTCTCCGGTGCGGTGTCGGCCCCATGGCCGCAGTCGCCGGAGTGATAGCCGAGCAGGTGGGACAAGGGCTGCTGGGGCAGGGGCTTGAGGAGGTCATTGTGGAAAACGGTGGTGACCTCTTTGTCTCCCGCAGACAGCAGACCACGGTCTCTATTTATGCCGGAGAATCGCCCTTGAGTGATAAACTGGGTATCAGCCTCCAACCAGAGCAGATGGCATGCGGGGTCTGCTGTTCCTCTGGTACTATCGGGCATTCATTGAGCCTTGGCACTGCGGATGCGGTGATGGTAACTGCTGCCTCCACCGCCCTGGCAGACGCAGCTGCCACCCGGCTGGGCAATGAGGTGGGCAGGAATAAACAGAGTATTAATCAAGCCCTGGCCCTGGCCGAAGAGATTGAGGGGCTGGCCGGAGTGGTGATTATCTCTGGCGAACAGCTTGGTGCCTGGGGGGAGATTGAGTTGGTTCAGTTATCTGCTTGATCATACTGGGCAAGGAGTTCCTTCTGATACATCCCGACAAAATCATCCACATCCTCCTGCCAGTCCTGCATCACATTCAGTCCTTGCTCCTTCAATATCCTGTTTTCCAGGATAGAGTTGGCCGGACGATGGGCGGGGGTAGGGTACTCCTCAGTGCTGCACGGTTCCAGGGAAAAGGGAACCTTCATTTTTTCCAGAAAGTATTTTGCCCCGCCAAACCAGGTGGAAGAACCCTCGGCAGTGGCATGGACAATGCCGCGAATATCAGCGGCTAACAGTGCCTCTATCTGCCGGGCCAGGGTCATGGTCCAGGTCAGGGAACCATACTGATCATCCACCACCCGAATGGTTCGCTCAGGATTCAGCAGAGCCAGGCGCAGCATGGTTTTGAGAAAATTATTGGAGTCCATGCCAAAGAGCCAGGCCGTGCGCAGGATAACATGATCCTCCAGCAACTGAGTTATGGCCAGCTCTCCTCCCAGTTTAGTACCGCCATAGGCGGACAGGGGTTCAGTCTGGTCTGTTTCCGTATAGGGTTCGGGAATCGGCTTTTTGCCGTCAAAGACATAGTCGGTGGAGACATGCACCAGTCTGCAGCTATACTCTGCGCAGGCCGCAGCCAGATTGGCAGCCCCCTGTTCATTGACTGCCCGGCAGGAGGTTTGCTGTTTTTCGCAGTTGTCCACCGCAGTATAGGCGGCGCAGTTGACCACTACGTTTGGTGAAAGTTCGTCTATTGTCTGTCTGACCTGATCCGCATTGGTAATATCCAGGTCGCTGGAACCGCAGCCCTGCACCTGGTGGTCTTTCATGACCCGGATGCAGTCCTGTCCTAACTGCCCGCCGGCCCCGGTTATCAGAATTTTCATTTATCTTCCCTTTGCCTCACTGTTCTGCGTTTCCGTCCGGGACACTGTCATCCAACAGGCTCATCAGGTATTGACCATACTGATTTTTCAGCATCTGGGCTGCCATCTTCTCCACCTGCTCACCGTCGATATAACCGAGTCGCCAGGCTATCTCCTCCAGACAGGCAATTTTGAGTCCCTGCCGGGTCTGCACTGCCTCGACATAGCTTGCTGCCTGCTGCAGGGATTCATGGGTGCCGGTGTCCAGCCAGCAGAAACCCCGGCCAAGCAGCTCCACCGTAAGCTTTTTCTCTCTGAGATAGTGGATATTGACATCGGTTATCTCCAGCTCGCCCCGGGGCGAGGGCTTGATGGAGGAGGCAATATCAACCACCGAGTTATCATAAAAATAAAGGCCGGGAACCGCATACCGTGATTTGGGCTTGTCAGGTTTTTCCTCTATACCGATGACCCGCTGCTGATTATCAAATTCCACCACTCCGTACCGCTCTGGATCTCTGACCAGGTAGCCAAAGATGGTTCCACCGTCAACCAGACGGCTGCACCGCTGGGCAATATCGGCAAAACCATGCCCGAAAAAGATATTATCACCAAGCACCAGAGCCACCGGATCGTTGTTGATGAACTCCCTGCCAATGACAAAGGCCTGGGCCAGTCCTTCCGGCCTGGGCTGGGGGGCGTAGGTGATGTTAAGGCCCAGATGGCTGCCATTTCCAAACAGTTCCGAAAAGCGGGGCAGGTCATAAGGGGTGGAAATAATTAAGATGTCCCGTATCCCTGCCAGCATCAAGACGGACAGGGGATAATAGATCATCGGTTTATCATAGATGGGGATCAGCTGTTTGCTGATAACCCTGGTCAACGGATAGAGCCGGGTTCCCGACCCTCCAGCTAAAATTATTCCTTTCATTATCAGTATCTTATATTTATTTGTATTTGAGTTGACATTCGTTGTTGAATGGTGCGCACAGCGCACCTTACAGGCATGTTACAGGGTAGGGTGCGCTGTGCGCACCATAATAATAAGCAATGCTTACTAAAAAAGTATAGAAAAGTTTCTCCTAATTGTATAAAATCGACTATCATAACGTATTTAATTGAGGGAAGCAAAATGTTTTCATTTCTTTTCAGCCGAGGTCATTATGTCCATACCCCTGAATTGTTTTACAGCCTATGACGTGCGTGGCAAGGTTCCTGAAGAACTAAACCCGGATATCGCAGCCAGGATCGGTCTGGCCTTCTGCAAACAGATCAACGCCCGTAAGGTGGTGGTCGGCGAAGACATGCGACTCACCAGTCCTGAAATAGCCAATGCACTGTGCGCAACATTGACTGCGGCGGGGATCGGAGTGGTTGATATTGGTCTCTGCGGTACTGAAGAGATGTATTTTGCGGTCTTCAGCAACGAGTTTGCAGATGTGGACGGCGGTATCATGATTACGGCCAGCCATAATCCGGCAGACTATAACGGGATGAAGTTTGTACGCCAACAGGCTCGACCCGTGTCAAGCGACTCTGGCCTGCTGGAGATTGCCGACAATGCGGCATCGGATAGCTGGTATCACAACGCACGGCCAGATAAGCCGGAGCGAATCGGCATCCATTGCAAGATGCCTAATAAACATCTCTATATCACACACCTGTTGTCCTATCTCAACCTGGAGGATTTGCAGAAGAAAAAACATGAACAGGGGGGAAATCTTCTCAAGCTGGTGGTCAATGGCGGCAACGGCTGTGCCGGGCCGGTCATCGACCTGCTGGAATTGATCCTGCCCTTTGAATTTATCAAGATCAACCATATCCCGGACGGCACCTTTCCCAACGGGGTACCCAACCCGCTGCTCCCGGAAAAACGGGAAGTCACGGCTCGGGCCGTGCGGGAACACGGAGCTGATCTCGGCCTTGCCTGGGACGGCGATTTTGACCGCTGCTTTTTTTATGACCAGAATGGTCGTTTTATTGAAGGCTATTATATGGTTGCTCTGCTGGCCGAGGCTCTGCTGCAGACTCATCCCGGTGCCACCATCCTCCATGATCCGCGCCTTACCTGGAACACCAGGGAGGTGGTAAAAAAGAACGGCGGCACCCCGATCATGACCAAAACAGGCCACGCCTTTATCAAAGAGGCCATGCGCCAAGAAGACGCAGTGTATGGCGGTGAGATGTCGGCTCATCATTATTTCCGTGATTTCGGCTACTGCGATTCGGGCATGGTACCCTGGCTGCTGCTCTGTCAACTGCTCTGTGACCGGGGTGTCACCCTCTCTTCCCTGGTGGATGATTATATGCTGGCCTATCCGGTGAGTGGTGAGATTAACTCTCAGGTTGCAGATCCGGATGAGGTAATCCGTTCGCTGGAAGAGCTGTACAGGGATGCGGAACTGGACTATACGGACGGGGTATCCGTGACCCTGCCCGAGTACCGTTTTAATATTCGCAAGTCCAATACAGAGCCTGTGCTGCGGCTTAATGTGGAAACCAGGGGAGATGAGCAACTGCTGAAGGAAAAAACCGATGAGTTGCTGACCCTTATCCGGGGCTGATGAGTCTTCACCCTTTACCCCTTACTACTTACATCAATTTTATCAATAGACAAGAATAATGAACCTGCAACCCGTAATCCTCGCCGGTGGCACCGGCACCCGTCTCTGGCCCCTGTCCCGCGAGCTCTATCCGAAACAGCTCCTCTCCCTGATCGGTGAACACTCCCTGTTGCAGACCACCCTGATCCGGGTCAACCTGCTGCCGGATGCCCTTCCGCCCATCATTGTGGTGGGTGAGGAACACCGTTTTCTTACCCGGAGTCAGGTGGATGAACTTGATCTCTTCCCGGAATATCATATCTTGCTGGAACCCCTGGGCAGGGATACTGCTCCTGCTGTTTGCGGTGCTGCCCAGTATGTCAAACAGCACCAGTCCGAGGATACCATTCTCCTGCTGCTGCCTGCCGACCATCTCATTGCCCGGCCAGATGATTTTGTCAAGGCTGTAGAGACCGCTCGGGAGCAGGCAGCCCAGGGACACCTCACCACCTTTGGCATTGTCCCGGATCAACCGGAGACCGGGTACGGCTATATCCGCAGGGGTAAAGAAAATCGGGTGGATTCCTTTGTAGAAAAACCTGATTTGGAGACAGCCAAGGCATACCTGGCTGACGGCAGTTATTTCTGGAACAGCGGTATGTTCACCTTTCCCATCTCTACCCTGCTGTCGGAGCTGAACAAGTTTGCCCCGGAGATAGTCAACGCCATGGCCGAGGCGGTGGAAAAAGGCACCACTGACGGAGTTTTCTTCCGCTTTGACGAGGCCAGTATGGCAGCCTCTCCGTCCGATTCCATCGACTACGCCCTGATGGAAAAAACCGATACCGGCGTGGTGGTAGAAGCAGATTTCGGCTGGAACGACATCGGTTCCTGGCAGGCTCTCTGGGAGGTGGCGGACAAGGATCAGCAGGGTAATGTCATCAGCGGAGATGTCCTGCTGGAGGATGTGCAAAACTGTCTGATCCGGGCCGACGACACCCTGGTCGCCGCCATCGGCTTGCGGGATATTATGATCGTGGAAACTTCGGACGCAGTGGTGGTCGCTCCCATGGATCGTGCCCAGGATGTAAAAAAGATCGTCAAGACTCTGAAAAAGGAGCAGCGGGCGGAATTCCATACCCATCGAACCGTATATCGCCCCTGGGGCAGTTACACCACCCTGGAGATCTCCGACCGTTTCCAGATCAAGCGGATCACGGTCAATCCCGGGGCCAAACTCTCTTTACAGATGCATCACCACCGCCATGAACACTGGGTGGTGGTCAGCGGTACTGCCAGGGTGCAGAACGGTGACCAGACCATTTTACTCTGTGAGGATAAGTCAACTTATATTCCCCTGGGTACCACCCATCGGCTGGAAAATCCTGGAGTAATTCCCCTGGAGCTGATTGAGGTGCAGATCGGCAGTTACCTGGGCGAAGATGATATTGTCCGCTTTGATGACCAGTACGGGAGGCAGGAAACAGATGACACTACCTCGAACCTGTAAGGATCTATTATGAATTATGACATATTATTAACCAAGAGAAATAATAAGTTCATTGCCAGAGTTTGTCAGCTGCCAGAAATCGTAGTAGAAGCTAATACTGAAGAGGGAGTGATAACCAAGGCTCGAAAGGGCTTGAAAGAGTTATTATTCGGAGGAAAGATTGTGCGACTTGATATTGAGTCGGAAGTAAATGAACATCCATGGGCTAAACATGCCGGAATGTTTGCCAATGATTCCGACTGGGAATCGTTTCAGGAGACCATCATCAAGCACCGTAAAGAAGTGAATTTTGATGGGATTGTGGAACCATAAATGTATATTCTCGACACTGATCATGTATCTCTTTTTCAAAGAAGCCACCTGGCTGTTGTTGCCAACATTTTGAAAATGCCTGCCGATAAACTGGCTACTACCATTATCACTGTCGAGGAACAACTGCGAGGAAGGTTGAGCATGATCCGCAAAGCCGGAAATAATGAGGGAATAGTACTCGCCTATACTAATTTATCAAGTACCATTACTTATTTTCAATCTGTAACAGTTATTAATTTTGATGATAAATCCCAGGATATTTTCAAGAAACTACGTCGCAAAAAAATACGTATTGGTACTCAAGACCTGAGAATTGCAGCTATTGCCCTTGCCCATACTGCTACGATACTCACTCGCAACAGAAAGGATTTCTCTTTAGTTCCGTCACTGAAAATAGAAAACTGGTCTTTGGAAAATACCTGACAAGATATGGAACATTTTGCAGACTACATACTCCTGGAAAAAATAAGCTCCGGAGGCATGGCCGATATCTATAAGGCGGCTCGCCTGGGTACCAGCGGTTTTTTCAAACTGTTGGCCATCAAGCGGATCAAGCCCCATATTGCCAGGGATAAATCATTCCAGCAGATGTTCATCAAGGAGGCTCATGTTCAGTCCTCCCTCTCCCACCCCAATGTGGTCAACATCTTTGACTTTGGCAGGGAAGGGGATGATTATTACATTGCCATGGAGTATCTCAACGGGGTGCCGCTGCGTACTCTGCTCCAGATGCTGCGCTACCGCCATGAACAGCTCCGCCTGGAACTGATCTTCTATATCAGCCGCTCTCTGCTCACCGGGCTGGACTATATCCACAACCTGGTGGGACCGGACGGCACCAGTTCCACCATTATCCATCGGGATCTTGATCCCAGAAACGTCTTTCTTACCTTTACCGGAGAGATCAAGCTCCTGGATTTTGGCATTGCCGATACTGATGTTGACACCATTGCCGGCCAGAACAGGGAAGAGGAGCAGCTAAAGGGCAAGTTCAGTTATTTTGCCCCGGAGCTTATTGACGGCCATTCAGCTAATGTCCGCACAGACCTGTTTTCAGCGGGACTCCTTTTCTATGAGATGTTTTCCCTGGAGAAACTCTTTGCCGCCGAGAGCAGTCAGGAGGTACTCTCCAATGTTCTCTCCCTGGACATTGAGGCAAAGATCAAGGAACTGTCCTGTGATCAGGAACTCAAGAAGATCCTCTGCCGCAGCCTGGAACGAGATCCGGATCAGCGCTATCAGTCTGCCGCAGATTTCAGCAATGACCTGCGACTCTATCAGCAGCAGCACCAGCTTCAGAACGGCCAGGAGATCTTTCCCGGACTCATGGATCACCTCTTTCAGGAGGAACAGCAGGCCGAATACAAAAAGAATCAATTCTATTTCAGTATTCTCAAGGATCGGGATGCGGTTGATGAGGATCAGACCAATATTCTCAACAGGGATGAGCTGGAGCAGCAGATTAACTCTCTGCCTGATGTTGAAGAAAAAATTTCTGAAACGCCTGAACTTCCTGATATACATGGGCAATCCCTGTCATCCCAGATAAAAAAGTACCTGGCACAGGTTCCTGTTCCCCTCTTGGTTGCCGCTGTCTGTCTTATCCTGGCAATGTCTTTACTGATTCTCAAAATTGTTACAGAAAAACCCTCTGATCCTGCCATTCTCAAAGAAAACAATGAGACGGTAGTGTCTGTCGCACAGGAATCTCCTCCTGATCGGCCAGCGGTTATCCAGCAGCCGGTACAGAATTCTGCACCAGCGGTGATGGATAACGATGTGGATAATGACACGGAAGATGATGTTCTTGCCACAGCAAAACAGGTACCCGATAATCCGGCAGACAGTGATCTGGCTGACAATGATCTGGCTGACAATGATATGGCAGCCAATAATCTGGCTGACAATGATACGGCTGACAATGACACGCAAAGCAAAGAGGAACCGTCAGCAGATAACGACCTCGCCTCCCATGAACCAAAACTGGAGACGGTTCCCATTACCAGCCCGGTTGACCAGTCCCGGATCAGTGTTCAGGGCAAACCGTCCGGTCAGACCGTGTTCCTGGATGGACTTGAACTGGGAGAACTCCCCATCATCATAATGGCCGGACCCGGTTTTCACAGCGTGAAATGCCGAAAAGAGGGCTATCAGCCCCAGGAAGTACGGGTGCGGGCTATCAACGACCAGACAGTGACCGTTGACTGCGTACTGGACAAAAATCCTTCCACCCCAGACCCGGAGCCGAAACAGTGAAAAATAAAATCGGCTCTACAAAAATATTTCAGGCAAGCATGAAACTTGATTATGCCTGCTTTACAGATGTGGGGAAAAAGCGTAAAGTAAATGAAGATAGTTTTCTTGCCCTGCCCGGGTACGGCCTTTTTGGGGTTGCCGATGGGGTGGGCGGGCTGGGAGCCGGTGATATTGCCTCCAGGATCGCAGTGGATGTCATCGCAGACAGGCTGGTCGTGACAGAGGAGGAGGAGCAACCTCTGGCCTTGGAAGAGCTGATCCAACAGGCCAACCAGGAGATCCAGCTGCAAAAGAACAATATTGCCATGGAAATGGCCACCACTATTGTGCTGGCTCGTTTTATGAGCGAGAGTATCAGGATAGCCCATGTCGGGGACAGCCGAGCCTATCTCTTCCGTGACCGACAGCTCCGGCAGCTCACCGATGACCATTCGCTGGTCGCAGAACTCTACCGCCATGGTAAGATAGGGCGAGAGGAGATGGACAGTCATCCCCAACGCAATATTATTACCCAGGCCGTGGGGCTGGAGATAGAGGTTGAACCGGGATGCACGGAGCTTACCCCCTGCCCGGACGACCTGTTGCTTCTCTGTAGTGACGGGTTGCATTCAATGCTTACTGATGAGAGCATCAGGGCAATTCTTGCCGAGCCGGGAAGAGATATTGCCGAATTAGGATATGAGCTTGTTAATATGGCCAATTTTATGGGCGGTAGAGATAATATTACGGTGATTTTGCTTCGTTACAGCTTGGAGGATTTTCAGGAGGAGTAAAGCAGGGAGTTAGCCTTCAAAGAATAATACCCCTAATGAAAAAGGACTATCAATGAAATTCATTTGCAAAATCAGTGCATTATGTTTTGCTTTATTATGGTTAGTTTTTTTTCAAATTAGCTGTAGCCAAACCAATAGAGGGTATAAATCTTATAAATATCATGTAAAATCTATTCCATCAGGAGCAAAAATATATTTAGACGAAAAATTCTACGGCCTCACACCTGCAAGTATCACGCTAACAGGCGATTGGGTATATGAAATTCAATTAAAAAAACATGGATATCAAACGCAAAGTGAAAGATTCAGCTTGGATGCTAACGAAAGAGAAACATTTTTATTAAAAAGCACAAATTCTTCCATCGCAAAGCCAATTAAAAAGCCACAAAAAACTGAAAATAATTTATATTACCGGGTATTATCTAACCCTCCAGAAGCAAGCATTTATTTAGATGGAATATATCAAGGAATTACGCCGAAATCTCTCAAACTAAGTAATGATATTCATAAAATTGAGATAACAAAAGACGGATTTCAACGTCAACAAGAAACATTTTCCATAGATAATAATGAAACATATACTTATAATTTACAAAAAAATGATCAGTCTAATTATAGTCCTCCTAAAATTGTAAGTTCAACAATAAGTATAGATAATTCTCCTCCTGAAATTATCATTTTCGATCTTAGTACATCGAGAGCAATAAAAAGAATACAAAAGAGGATTGCTATAACTGGAAGGGCAATTGATAAAAGTGGTATTGTAGAAGTCAGCGTAGATAATAAGGAAGTAGATGTTGATAGTGAGGGTTTTTTTAGTGCTAATGTCTTACTGGCAATAGGAAAAAACGATATTATG
>DAOVTM010000138.1 GCA_030633145.1 Desulfobulbaceae bacterium | reverse complement strand
TACGCAGATGAAAAATAAAGAAAAAAACGGCATCCTTCATTTGTCAGTTGACACTTTTTGCACAATCTGGTTCCCAGATAAGCGCAGACTTCGAGCTCCAGCTTGGGAACCAGGAACTTTGCGGAAACATTGTATTACTAATTCGCCTGAAATGAAGGATGTCAAAAAAAACCTATATCTAACAAATGTCGAAAAAAAAGAAAAAAAGACGCAAAAATAAATCCACCCAGCGCAAAACAATTACCCAGGATCCCTTTCGTATTGATGTTGCCCACAAAACATTTGACAGGGGGGTAGCACACTGGGAAAACGGTAAACTGGATAACGCCCTGAGCTGTTTCAAAAAGGCTATCAAGATGAAGCCTCCAGGGTTTGAGGGTATGCTCAAAGTTCTACAGGAGCTCGGTCATGAAATGGAAAGGAAGGATGTGATTCTACAGGCGTGGGGGGGACTGCATAGAGCCAACAGCCTTGGTCTTGAAAAATATACCACCTATATCAATGCCCTTATGGAGGAAAAACAATTTACCCAAGCTCTGGGGATCATAAAAAAATACCGTGTTCTGTTACAAAAATCGTCTCTCCCAAAGAAATTGCTTCGCAAGCAGGTAGCTGAAACTGACGAAATTGAGCGGTACTGTCAATATGAAATCAACCATATAGAACTTAAAAAAAAGAACTCCAGGATAGATCGTACAGCTACCCTAAAACAGCAGCGACCGCAGCAAAAGAAAAACAAGCCTGTTTCAGAAAAAAAACAAGCGATACCTGCGCAAGCCCCCGCACAACAGAAAAATTCACAGCCAGCTCGACCCACTGCAAAACCGGCTCCAACCGCCATCCCGGTCACCATAACCGTTGATACTGATTCCTTTACATCAGCCCTGGGCCAGGGCGAAACCGTTCAGCCCCAAGCCCTCCAGGTAACCATTGATGCCCTGCGTATCAGTTTCCGCAACTCCTTTGAACAGTTGATCTGTCTGCCTCTGCTCAATAATATTAAATCCTTCTGGTACCAGGAGGAGACCGTGCGTAAGGTGCTGAAGACCTTTCACGGTCGTGCCATGCTGGCCGATGAAGTAGGATTGGGTAAGACCGTGGAAGCGGGTATGGTACTCAAGGAGTACATTGAACGGGGCATGGTGAAAAACGTCCTCATCCTCACCCCCACCCCGCTGGTGAGCCAGTGGAAGGAGGAACTGGACAGTAAATTTGGCCTGGATTTTATCTCCAGTGATGACCCTGGCGTGAAAATCAATGATGAATTCTGGGGTAATCCATTTATCCTGACCTCCATCAACCTGGCAAAGTCGAAAAAGAATTTCAGTACAGTGACAGCCAGGGAATACGATATGGTGATCGTTGATGAGGCCCATCACCTGAAAAACAAGAACACCCTCAATTGGAAACTGGTCAACTCCCTCCATAAACGGTTCCTCCTCTTTCTCACCGCCACCCCGGTGGAAAACAACCTCATGGAACTGTATAACCTTATCACCCTCCTCAAGCCGGGACTGCTGAAAACCGCATCCGCATTTAAAAAAGAATTTATGACCCAGGGAGATGCAGTCAGTCCCAGAAACCGCACCATGCTGCGCGGTCTATTGGATCAGGTCATGATCCGCAACACCCGAGCCCTGGCTGCCCTTAATATCCCTCCCAGGTTTGCCCAGACTGTGCTAATCACCCCGGATAAGAACGAACTTCAGCTCTACACCATGGTCACGGATCTGGTGACCGCTATCAACCAGCACAATAAACAACAGCGCAAACGCACCCATCGAATGCTCCTGAAAAATCTCCTGGCCGAGGCCGGTTCATCGCCCAGGGCCATCTCCCTGACCATGGGACGGCTGCTGGAAAAGGATGACGACCGGTTGGCTGATTTTCATGACCAGATTCAGGCCATACGCACCCTGTGCCGCTCCATTACCGGTGAGACTGGTAAAAATAAGGCTCTGGGCAAACTCATCAACAGAACATCAGGGAAGAAGATTATCTTTGTCAAATATATCGGCTCAATGGAGGAGATAGCCGATTACCTGGACTGGCATAATATCTCATACACCACCTTTCACGGTTCCATGAGTAATCAGAAAAAGGATGCGGCCATTGACCAGTTTCGGGATGAGAAGGATATCCTTCTCACCACCGAGATCGGAGGTGAGGGAAGAAACCTTCAGTTCTGCCACCAGATGATCAACTATGACCTGCCCTGGAATCCCATGAAGATTGAGCAGCGCATCGGCAGGATTCACCGCATGGGACAGGAAAACGAGGTCATGATCTATAACTTCTGCGGCAAGGGGAGCCTGGAGGAACATATCCTGGAAATTCTTGATAAGAAGATCAATATGTTTGAAATGGTCATCGGCGAGATCGACATGATCCTGGGACGCATCCGAGGTGAAAAGGACTTTGAGGAAATGGTCTATGAGATCTGGGTAGATTCCGAATCCAAGGAAAACCGGGACAGGGAGTTTGCCAAGCTGGGTACCAGGGTACAACGCTCCAAGGCTCAGTATGGGAACACCAGGGAGCTGGATGAAAATTTGTTTGGGGATGATTATGAACTGTAAGCAAAAACTTGATCTTCGTTTTTTCACTCGGGATTTTATTCTCAGCAGGGGCGGCGATGTGGATGACAGCGGCCAGGTCATGGAGGCTGTTCTCCCCGAGGAGCTGGCTGAGGAACTCACGGTTCCAGAATTTCTCGATCTGGGATTCAGTGCCGAGGGCAGCGAAACAGGCAAGGTGCATTACGGCTCACCCCTGTTGGATAAGATGGTTCAGGTTGCCAGGGAGCGGATTCCAGTGACCCGTGCTGTCCTTCATTTTGACTACCTGAAAACAGCAGGTTTTGAACGACTGATTCAGGAGCTTTTCACCCTTCGTAACGGGGTGGGCAAGGTCGGGAATACTGCGGAGACCAGGGCCGACTATATTATTCTCTACTGTGATTATCTGGCTCAGAGCGATGAGCAGAAAGAGGGGTTGTTGACTCTGGTCTATAACCGGGATAACGCTGTTGAGGTACCAGCCATGGCCGATGGGTTGGCCGGGGTTGAGATGAAGTTTGAACGGAATCCTGCCCCTGTGGCACTCTCTGAAAAAGAGATCAGCAGGCTGGAGCAACTGGTGCAAAAGAGCGGTGCGATACATCTTGCCGAAGAATTGAAAGATTTTGAAAAAAGTATGAACCGGCGATTCCGGCGGGGCGTAAAAAATCTTAATGAATATTACCAGGCTCTGCGGGAGGAAATGGAAAAAAATCTGCAACGCTCCGGGTTGTCGGAACAGCTCATTAATGACCGCAAAGAAAAAATCGCCCTGATTCCTGCTGAACTGGCTGCCAAGCGTAAAGACCTCTTTAAAAAATACACCATCCGTACCCGGATGAAACTGGGCGGAGCCATGCTCCTGAAAAGCCCGGTGGTGAAGGTCTTTTTTCACGTTGCAGTGGGCAGAATGAAACAGACTTTCACCCTGCTCTATAACCCGGTCACCAAATCCATTGAACCTCTGCCCTGTCATGGCTGCGGTCGGGGAACGTATCAGCTGTTTTTCGGAAAAGAGATGGAGATCCTCTGCCCGGAATGCGGATAATTTCAGAAACAGGCTCTCGTGAACCCGCTTTTATGAACCAGCTCTTATGAACCAACCAATAGCAATCTGCGGTATCGACACCGGCATAGGAAAATCCATTGTTACCGGCTTACTGGCCCGCCACCTTCTCCTTAAAGGCAAGGTGGTCATCACCCAGAAACTGGTGCAGACCGGGTGCGAGGGACGGCCCGAGGACATTGTCCTGCACCGCAAACTGATGGGTGCTGAGTGGCACTCCCTGGATGAGGAACAGCTCACCTGCCCCTACTGTTTTGCCTTTCCCGCATCCCCTCATCTTGCTGCGGCCAGGGCAGGCACGGAGATTGATCCGGCAGTCCTGACCCTTGCCACCAGCCGCCTGAGTGAACAGGTGGATCAACTGCTCATCGAGGGGGTTGGCGGCCTGCTGGTTCCCCTGACCAGGAAACTGCTGCTGCTGGATTACCTGGCCGAACACAACTATCCTGTTATTCTGGTCACCACGCCCAGGCTAGGTTCCATCAACCATACCCTGTTGTCCCTGGAGGCTCTCAAACAACGGAAGATGAAGCTGCTGGGTCTGGCATGCAACCTTTATGATGACCATTCCAGTGACCATTCCAAAGAGATTCTGATGGATTCATTGCAGCTGTTTCGGGAACAACTGGGTGCATACGGTTTCCCGCAAAAAGTTGTCCTGGTACCGAATATGCGGGAAAGTTGTTCTACTAACTGGGATACGCTATTTCCCTGACCTGCAGCCGCTGATTTTACCATTTCATCAGTTTAAAATGTCCATTTTACATTGCAGCTTCTCAAAAGAGGTTGAGAATGGTATAATTGTCCAGTAGGATTTCAGCAAAGAGGAAACTGTCAAATACTTTTCAACTGATAACAGGGAGAATACCATGATGAATCACAGGTGCAACCGACTGACCATGGGGGTATCTATCTGCTGCGTGGCAATTTGCCTAACCTTGGTACAGGGTAATTATTCCTTTGCCCAGCCTCCCGGCTCAGCACCTCCGGGCCATGGTGTCAGGCAACAACCCGGTCCGAGTCCTGGTGTACACCACAGATCGCCGGTTCATCGAGGATCGAGTGTTCATCGAGGATCGAGTGTTCGGCACCCAGGGCCGGGGAGACATCCAGGGCCGGGTATTCATCCGGGGTCGGGTTTTCATCCAGGGTCGGGTATGCATCCGGGGCCGGGTATGCATCCGGGGTCGGGTTTTCATCCAGGGTCAGGTTTTCATCATCGAGGGCCAGGTTTTGTTCCCCTGCCAATTCCTATTCCTTATGGCAGTTTACACTTAGCCCTTCCCCTGGGATTTGCCGCCCTGATGGTGGCGGATTCCCTGTTTTACTATCACGGAGGCAGTTATTATCAGCCTTCACCCAGGGGATATGTCGTGGTCAGCAGCCCGCCCGGCGCAGTCATTTCCGCATTACCAGAAGGGTGTAATCCGGTTTTGATCAACGGAATCACCTATTTTGTGTATGGAAATACCTATTACCACCAGGTGCCAAATGGTTTTGAGGTGGTGGTTGACCCGACACAATATCAGCAACCGACGGTGGTCGCTGGCAGGGTCGTGGTCACATCCCAGGCTCTCAATGTGCGCACCGGTCCCAGCCCGCAGAATACCATCATCAATACGGTTCACTCAGGAGATATCCTGGAGATCATCGGTAATTCCCCGGGCTGGTACTATATCAAACTTACTAACAAGACCTTTGGCTGGATAATGGCCAAATATACCACTCCACTGCTCCAGCCCGCCAACGGCTAGCAGCGCACTCAACTGGAATAGACAAGACATGGCAAGTGAAGCAAACGTGAACAAAATCATCTACTCGATGATCAAGGTAAGCAGAAAGTATAAGGATCAGACCGTCCTCAAGGACATCTCACTCTCCTATTTTTACGGTGCCAAGATAGGGGTGCTGGGGTTGAACGGCTCCGGCAAGAGTAGTCTGCTGCGGATTCTCGCGGGTACGGATAATGAGTTTGAGGGAGAGACCATCCTCTCAGAGGGCTTTACCGTGGATATGCTGGAGCAGGAACCCCAGTTGGATCCCGAGCAGACCGTCCGTGAGGTGGTTGAACAGGGGGTGCAGGAGATCGTTGACCTGCTGGCAGAGTTTAACCAGATCAATGAAAAATTTGCCGAACCCATGGACGATGATGCCATGCAGGCATTGATTGAACGGCAGGGCGAAGTGCAGGATCTGCTCGATGCCTCGGATGCCTGGAATTTGGACAGCCGCCTGGACATGGCCATGGATGCCCTGCGCTGTCCCCCGCCGGATACCAAGACTGGTATCTTGTCCGGGGGTGAAAAACGGCGGGTGGCTCTCTGCCGTATCCTTCTCAAAAAGCCGGATATTTTGCTCTTGGATGAACCCACCAACCATCTGGATGCGGAATCGGTTGCCTGGCTGGAACACCACCTCCAGCAGTACGCTGGTACGGTTATCGCGGTCACCCATGACCGTTATTTTCTTGATAATGTGGCAGGCTGGATCCTGGAGCTTGATCGGGGTCGGGGTATCCCCTGGAAGGGCAACTATTCCTCCTGGCTCGATCAGAAGCAAAAACGGCTCAGTCATGAAGAAAAAAAGGAAAGCGACCGCCAGCGCACCCTCAAGCGGGAGCTGGAATGGATCCGGATGTCGCCCAAGGGACGGCGCAGCAAGGCCAAGGCTCGCATCAGCAGCTATGAAAAATTACTCAACCAGGATACCGGTGAGCGTCTACAGAAAATGGAGATCTATATTCCGCCCGGTCCCCGGCTGGGAAAACTGGTCATTGAGGCCAAGGGACTGCGCAAGACCTACGGTGACCGTATCCTCATGGATGATCTGGAATTTTCCCTGCCGCCGGGCGGGATTGTCGGCATTGTCGGACCCAATGGTGCCGGTAAAACCACCCTCTTCAAGATGATCAGCGGCCAGGAAGAACCGGATGGGGGTACCATCCGGCTTGGGGAGACGGTCAAGCTCTGTTATGTTGACCAGAACCGGGACAACCTTGATCCGGACAAGACCATCTATGAGACCATCTCCGAGGGCCAGGAGACCATCTGGCTCGGCACCCAGGAGATCAATGCCAGGGCATACACGGCCAAGTTCAACTTTGGCGGCAGTGCGCAGCAGAACAAGGTCAGTGAGATCTCAGGGGGACAGCGCAACCGGGTTCATCTTGCCATGATGCTCAAGGAGGGCGGCAATGTCCTGTTGCTGGATGAACCCACCAATGACCTGGATGTCAACACCCTGCGCGCCCTGGAAGAGGCTCTGGACAACTATGGCGGCTGTGCGGTGGTCATCAGCCATGACCGCTGGTTTCTGGATCGAATAGCCACCCATATCATGGCCTTTGAAGGGGATTCCCAAGTGGTCTGGTTTGAGGGCAACTATTCAGATTATGAGCAGGATTACAGGAAACGGGTGGGTGCCGCCGCTGACCAGCCGCACCGTATCCGCTACCGGCATTTGACCAGAACTTAATTCAATGTTAATGGTCGCAATGATAAGGAGGATCAGCAAGATACTCCTTGTCCTGTTGTACGGTAGCCTGCTCCTGACCGGGCTGGGGCAGGCTGCGCCGACCTGTACTATCTGCTCCTACGATAATCCCGGCTACAGGGTGGAAGCCAGTCAATTCACCCCTGAAAAGACCATTTATCTCTCTGTCCTGCTCCAGGATATAGCTCCGGGTAAACACCGTTTGACCATTGACTGGCATGATCCTACTGGACAGGTGCAGGAGCAGACCATGAAGTCCTTTTCCACAGACAAGGCTTCTGTTTATCAACAAACCTTTGCCCTTCGCCTCAACAAACTGGGCAGGGTGACCAGGATGGTGACCGGGCTGCAGTACCCGGATCGCTTCTATGGCCGCTGGTTCTGTTCTTTTTATCTGGACGGGGTCAAGATTCACGGCTATTCGTTTGAAGTAATTTGAGTTGTTTTTTCGTTCAGGGAACATGACAACTTAGGCTATCAGGTTGGAGTCTCGTACCTCGCTTACCTGGGTCTGAGCGTAACAAAGCCTGACAAGATGCAGATTATCTGGTTAATGGAAGGTACTGATGTCTCGCAGGCTTGCTTGTCGGTAAAACTCAACTCAACCTGGGAAATTTGTCATGTACATGTTGTACTCATGATCGGAAGTTAGAAATCAAAACAAAATAACACCTCATAATGGAGTAATAACAATGTGTTATCGAAATTTATCAAAGTATTCTCTCCTCACTCTCCTGCTGATTTTAGCTATCCCAAAACTAATAATGGCAGGAGAACCAAATATATCAAATGAAAAATCATTTCTATGGGAAATTCAATCTAACTCCACAACTGCCTATATTTTAGGATCACTCCACTTTGCTGACAAAACCTTCTATCCATTAAAAAACAAAATTGAGGATGCTTTTGATGATTCATCTATCTTGGTCGTAGAGATAAACCCTCTAGTAATAGATGAAGCAAAGATGAGAAAAGCTATAGTTGAAAGAGGCATTTATAAAGGAAGTGAAACTATCCAGGAAAATATTTCTGATAACACATTTGAAATATTAAGTAGTTTTCTTACTCAAAATTCTATTCCCGTAGCCAATGTTATCAAAATGAAACCTACAATGCTTGCATTTACACTTAGCACTATCAAACTTATGCAAATGGGATACAGGCCCGAATATGGCATTGATATGTATTTTTCTAAAAAATCTGGTGGAGAAAAAACGATTATCGAGCTTGAAACAATAGAAGAACAACTCACGTTGATATTTGATATGCCAAATGGGGATTCTTTTCTAGAATATACACTTTTGGATTTACAGCAAATTGAATCATTATTTAAAAATATTGTGAAGGCTTGGAAGGACGGGGATTATACGGCTATGGAAAAATTTTTATTCAAATCATATGAAAATAAACCAAAATTCAAACCTTTCCTTAAAAGAATTTATTTTGACAGAAACATACAAATGGTTTCAAAAATTAAGACTCTGCTCAAAGGAAAACAAAAATTGTTTTTCGTTGTAGCCTCTAGCAATCTGATAGGATAAAAATGAATTATTATACTAATGAAAAATTCAGGCTATAGTATTAAACAATTATAAGTGAATAACCTATAGATACGAGGTAAAATAGACACTAACAAGGTGATACAGCGTGAAAAAATGTTCATAGAATTGCGAAGTTGGTTGCTACACCCCAACTACCAGCTAGTACAAAATTTCACGGAACGTACTTTTTTTCCGCTGATTATGTTGCGAGTCATGATATGTAGTGAGTTTGATCGTTATACTTAGAAAATGAGGCTACCAACTTACGGCGAGACAAGCCGTATTTCAATCAGATAGCCTTTCTCGCTTACCTGGAGCGTAGGAACGAGAGTGGTGCGGAAATGTCTCAGCTAAAGTTGGTAGCCGAAAATGAAGAGTCAATTCCTCGATTATTTCGATATAATAATAAATAAAATTTCCACATTGTGTAATGTGAAAATTGATGACAAGATTACTGAAAAAAAATCTCTTTCGATTGAGTTGATTCCTCAAAATGAGTACGGACAGGAAAAACTATATATTTCAGTTTACGATAACCGCATTACTCTAAGCTTCGATTACTATGAATCATTTCTAACAAAGAGAGAACAACCACTTGATATTTTTTTTGATTCAATTATTAAAACTATAAAAAAGATACTCAAGGAGGAGCTTATTATTGGGCTACCAACTTTAGCCGGGACATCTCTTCACTCCCTCTCGTTCCCACGCTCCAGGTAAGCGAGCCTGCGAGACTCCGTCTGTGGGAACGAAAACTGGACGCTCCAGGTAAGCGAGCTTGCGAGACTCCGTCTGTCTCGCATCG
>DAOVTM010000186.1 GCA_030633145.1 Desulfobulbaceae bacterium | reverse complement strand
AATCAACATTTGATACTATGCTCCGTATGCTGCCCGAAGTCACAGGAACTGAGTTTGTCCTGGAAAATCTTCCGCCAGGTGTCTTATACTGGCGGGTGGCCTCCATTAACAACCTGGAAATACCCGGTGCTTTCTGCGCTACCCGTCGCTTTCGAGTTATGGAGGATAGCAATGCACCTCAAATCATTGTTCGCTCACCCCGGGAAGGGGCAATTTTGCGGCAATCAGAGGTCATTGTCAAGGGTACGGTTGAAACCTGCGCATCATTCACTATCAACGGCACAACCGTCAACACTGAGACAGACGGTGCTTTTCTCCATACTGTGCAGCTAAATGAGGGGGACAATGAAATCGTCCTTGTAAGCAGTGATAAGGCTGGCAACGAATCCCGCATGATTCGCATTGTCCGTTTCATGCCGGATACGGGCGGCGAAGTGCGTTACAGCAGCGATCTGGTTGCAATTGAAGATCGTCATTTTGCCACCCGGGACAAGGCTCTGATCCTGGCAGGGGTGACCAGACCCAAGGCCAGGATTACCATCAACACGCAAGACGGGGCAGAGGCAGGGGTCACCAGATCCGATGAACAAGGCCGTTTCCAGGTCAAGCTGGCCGTGTCCGAACAAGCACAGGTTTATACCCTTGAGGTGAAGACCGCATCTGGATTTTCCTTTTCCGAAACCATTACCCTGAGCCGGGATCTGCGTCCACCAAAGATCACCTTAGACAGTAAGCCCCCGGTCATCACGGCCACTCCTGAGCTTACGGTTCAGGGCCGGGTACAGGAGGGGAGCAGCCTGCAGCTCAATGGCAAGCCCGTTTCTCTGGACAATGATCGCTTTGTCATCAAGCTGGCTCTGCATGAAGGCAGTAACCCGCTCATCCTGTCGGCAGCCGATGCCGTGGGCAATGAATCTCGCCTCCTGCGCACCATTATCCTGGATATGACCCCGCCGGAACTGATTAAGGCCGAGGTTTCACCCAAAAAAGCAGGGGCTGGGGAAACTGTCCGGGTGACCGTACATGCCAGGGATAACAATGCCTTGAAACCTGCGGCTGTGGCCACCATCAGCATCAACCAACACAGGCAGAGCGTACGCCTGCAACTGGATGAGGGTGCCTCCTCATATAGAGGGGTCGTGCGGCTACAGACCAGAAGCCAGAAGGCAGAAGCCGAAAACCAGAAAAGCGCAGTCCGAATCTTGGATGTACTGCTGGAAGACCGGGTCGGGAATCGTAAAAAATATACGCTATAATACCAGAAAACCAGAAAAACCGGGGACGTGCCATGTTGGACAAAAAAATCATAAATTTACTCGTTGTTCTTCCAATCCTGTTTTTATATTCCGCCTGCGTCCAGCAGAAGCAGGCTCCCTCTGTTGAGACCTCCCCGGAAAACACTGTATCTGATCAGAAGAGCAAGGACGGTGTAACTGATACCAGGGACAGCGATGAGGAGCTTGCCCAACGCTATGCCCTTGCATACAGCTTTGACAGAACCCATGCCCTCATGGTCACCTATGGACCCGAGGCTCGGCCAGAGGAAGGAGATGACGATTCAGAGCAGATCTTTCACATCATGATCCCCACCAGTTACACTGATGAGCTTTACTTGCGCCTCTTTGACCCTGACTGCGGTGACAGCCTTGACTTTTCCCATTATCTTGCCACCACCACCCGTTTCGCCCTCTATGGCGGCTCCCAGGGAGACCAGCTGATACACCAGGCTGATTTTGGCCAGGATGGCCTGACAGATAATTCCTGGCAGCTCTTTACTAGCCTTAACCCGGCTGACGGAACCCTTGAAGGAGCGTACCGAGTATTTAAACTGCGGGTAAAGGGGTTGAACGGAGCCAAAGGCAATGTCTATAATCTGGCTGTGAGCCGTAACCGGGTAAGCAACCTCCCTCCATCCGGTCTGCGCATCATTAATTACGCCCCCACCCTGTTGTTGAACGCTGCTGACACTGCGGCTGAACTCCGCTTCATGGTTCCCGAGACACCATCTCTGCACATAAAAAGCTATGATGGGGCCGGGGCAGCTCTGTCTTTTGAAACCGCAACCCGTTCTCTGGAACTGAATCGTTCCGGCCAGGGTACTCACACCACGACAGAGGTCACAATAGAACCGGATGAACAGGAAAAACCAGCCTCATTGCTTCTGATGGCAAACGGCGCAGACTCGCCTAATGTGGTGACTTTTTCCATCAAAGAAACAGATGGCAGCCAGGTGGCGGTGGAACTGCCGGTCTATGCCGGCCCAGCCAATACTCGTCCTGAAATCGCCCTGCAACACGACAAGCAGGCAGACTGTCGCTCCATTGCCTTTGATGCCGGTGCCAGCACAGACAAAGACGGTGATCTGCTGAAATTTCTTTGGGATTTTGGTGATGGGCAGCAGGGGAAAGGGGCCAGGATCGTCCATCCTTATGAGGGATCCGGGATCTATCAGGTCACACTGCGGGTGAACGACTCCTCCGGCAGGATCGGTCATGCTTCAGTCAAGACCTTTCCTGTTGAAATAGACGAGCTGCCCAATGCCAGTGCCGGTGCAGATCAGATCGTGGCTCCAGGGGAAACCGTTCACCTGGACGGCTCAGGTTCCACAGTGGTGTCCCAGGGGAAACCCCACTACAAATGGATTTTTGGCGATGGTAACAAGGATCACTCCATGCGAAGTACGCATAAATATATATATCCAGGTCTCTACCCGGTGACCCTGCGCGTTTCCGACCCCCTGGGAGGGCCATGTTCCTGGGACGAGGATACCCTTTCAGTCCGGGTCAATGACACCCCCCTGGCCGAGGCCGGAGATGACCAACTGGCCGCACCAAGTGAAACCATTGTCCTGGACTCCAGGGGCAGTTACGACCCGGACGGCGATCTTGCCGGATTCCTATGGGATTTCGGCGATGGTAGCAGGGCTGAGGGCAGCCGGACAGAGCATAGCTATACAACCTCCGGCACCTACACGGTTACCCTGACAGTCACTGACCATGCCGGGGTTGCCAACTCCACCGCCAAAGACCAGCTGCAGGTCTTTGTCAACCAGGCACCGGTTGCCCGGGCAGGCGGGGACAGGCGGCTGGCAGCGGGAGAATCCACCCTCTTTGACGGTTCAGCTTCTGCGGACAGTGACGGCTATATTGCTGCGTACCAATGGGATTTTGGCGACCAGGAATCTGGTCGTGGAATGCGTGTCCCTTACAGCTACAGCAAGCCAGGCACCTACACGGTCAAGCTTAGGGTTCTGGATAATACCGCAGGACAGGATGGAGAGGATAGTGATACTCTTACCGTGATCGTCAATAACCCGCCAGTGGCTCATGTCAAAGGTGAAAAACTGGTCACCGGAACCAGGGTACGTTTCAGCGGTGCCGATTCTGTGGACCAGGACGGGGAGCTGATCTCCTATCGCTGGGATTTCGGAGACGGAAGGAAAGGCGTTGGACGGGAGATCGTCCATCCATACACCCGTTCCGGAGTTTATACGGTCACCCTCACGGTTCAGGATGATTCAGGGACTGGTTCTGATACTGCAACCGAACAGATGTCGGTGATTGTCAACCAGCGTCCGGTGGCCGATGCCGGCCCGGATCCACTCCAGGTGGCTCCAGGCGAAAAGCTCACCTTTGGAGCCAAAGACTCCTATGATCCTGACGGTGCTATCAGCGATTTTGAGTGGAGTTTAGATGGTAAAAAAATCGGCGATGGCGCGGTAACAGAGCAAACCTTTGCCCAGCCCGGAGTCTATCGGCTCAATCTCAAGATCAAGGATGATGCCAATGATGAACGGGCTGTTGATTACGACGAAGTCCTTGTCCGGGTCAATGCCCCGCCCACGTCCAACGCTGGCCCGGATATTGTGGCCGCACCAGGTGACCCTGTGCTGCTGGACGGATCTGCGAGTTTCGATCCCGATGGCAGCCTGTCACTGTATCAGTGGAAATTCAATGACAATCAGGTGCTGGAGGGATCGCCCATAGCAAAACGGACATTCAGCGAAGCGGGTCTGTACAGTGCTGTCCTGACCGTGGTGGACGACTCCGGAGCCGCCAATGGTATGGCACAGGACGAGGTTGCTATCTTTATCAACCATGCCCCCACTGCTGTGGCAGGGAAAGATCAATTTACCTGTGACGTTGCTATCCGCTTTAACGGTTCTGATTCCGTGGATCCGGATGGTGATGTATTGACATACGAGTGGGATTTTGGTGACGGCCATAAGGCTCGTGGGCAGCAGGTTAAACATATCTATGCCCAGGGCGGTGCCTATCCGGTGGGTCTGGTGGTTGACGATGGACACGGCCTTGCCAACTCGCGCCACTCCGCTGCCATGGTGGTCACCATCAACCGACCCCCTATTGCTGTAGCAGGGGATGCAATTACCGGCTGTGCTGGCGTGCCGATCATCTTTAACGGCAGCGGCTCTACGGATATGGACGGTGATCCGCTCAGCTATGGCTGGGATCTCGGTAACAGCAAGAGCGCAGACATTGTCAACCCATCCACGATCTATGCCAAGGGTGGTCATTATGAGGCCAGGCTGACCGTGCGGGATGACTCTGCGCTGGAGTGCGACACGGATATGGACACCGTTTCTGTGCTGGTGGCTCAGTCTCCTACTGCTGACGCAGGTCCTGACCGCAAGGTCTGCGCCAATACCAGGGTGAGCTTTGACGGCAGCAAATCCTACGATATTGACGGTGTTGTCAACGCCTATATCTGGAACTTCGGCGACAACGGAAGAAGCGAGGGGCCAACCCCTGAACATATCTTTACTGAGCCTGGTCAATACAATGTCACCCTGACAGTACGGGGAGACGAGACCGCTGGAAGCCAATGTGATATGACCCACACGGATGAGGCTATTGTCACGGTGCGGCAGGCTCCTGTTGCCAGAATCAATGCCGAATCCATCATTGGGGTCAATGAGTCTGGCAGCTATGACGCTTCCGCCAGCATGAGTAAGGATGCTCCCATTGTCAGTTATGCCTGGGATTTTGCTGACGGCACAACTGCGGAAGGATCCATGGTTGAGCATACCTTCAGCAAGGTCGGTAGATACACGGTTGCACTGGTCATTACCACGGATTCCAATGATGAGTGCCGTGAGATGCTCGCAGAACTCCCGGTGGTGGTCAATGGCGGGCCGGTTGCCGATGGCGGCCCGGATCGACTGGTTGCTGTTGATGAACCAGTGCGTTTCAGCGGAGCCGGTTCCGTGGATAATGATGGTGCCATTACCGCCTATCACTGGGATTTCGGGGATGGTGAGGTCGGCAAGGGAATCAACGTCCAGCACCGCTACCGAAAAGCGGGTGTCTATACGGCATCTCTCACTGTTGCCGACAACACTGTGGCTGATAACAGCAGCGATAAAACCGACATCAAAGTCACAGTGAACCACCCGCCTGTAGTACGCATCACGGCTCCTGACCATGCCTGTCCCCAGGAGACCACTCTCCTCAGCGGGGTCGAGTCCACGGATGCGGATGGTTCCATAATCAACTATGGATGGGATTTTGGTGATACCAGCGTTGCAGAGGGTACAGAAATCAGCCACGTCTATGAAAAAGCGGGTTCTTACAACCTCACCCTGACCGTGGAAGATGACAGCAATGTACTCAACAGCATCCAGCAGCAAAGCATGGTTCTACCTGTCAACCATCAGCCCGTTGCCAGGGCAGGGGCGGATCAACTGGTCTGTCCCGGAGAAGAGGTGGTGTTTGATGGTTCAGGTTCCAGAGATCAGGATGGGACGATTACCTCCTTCCGCTGGGACTTCAAAGACGGTGGCACCTTTGAAGAACCTCAGGCCAGCCATGTCTTCAGCAGCCCGGGAGCTTATAATGTCAGCCTGCAGGTTCGTGATGACACCGATACAAGCTGCGGTATGCACGAGGATCATGCCCTGGTACGGGTCAACGCCCCGCCCGTTGCCGTGGCTGGTCCTGACCAGAAGGGTTGGACAGGCGGAGCCCATGATGCCCTCTTCTTTGACGGTAGCGGTTCCCGTGATCCTGACAAAGATGCCCTGGTGCATCATTGGGAGTTCGGGGATGGTACCGGCGGAGGCGGAGCAAAGGTCTATCACACCTATACCAGTCCTGGCAAGTATTTGGTTCGGCTTACGGTAAGCGATTCCAGCGGACTTGACTGTGGACGGGTGAGCGATGAACTTGAGGTGGAGATACGGGAACGGGAATAACAGCAAACTGCTGTAATCCTGGTGCGCACAGCGCACCCTACAGCACACTCTACATCTCAATTTTCACGATATTTTCGTAGGGTGCGCTGTGCGCACCGGCAATCCAACGCAGCCACTGCTCTTTGGACACGCCCTCTTCCAGGAGGAGGAGGTTTTCATTATAATAGGGAGAGAGCGTTCAATACTTATGCTTATAACGTCTTGTTATTAAAGAAATATTTTTTTTGCTTTTCAAAAACAGTTGCCATTTTCGGCTTAATAAAAATCTATAAAATCATGCGGTTACGGCTAAACGAACGGTGTAGCCCTATTACACGTCACCAAGAATCAGTAACTTATACGCACTATATTTCAACAATGGCACCTCGGAAGAAATTGATTTTTTTGAGCAACTCTATCCCCTCGCTATTGCAGGATTTGTCAATTTTGTCAATTTCTGCTATTTTCAAGGAGTTAGGATAGTGATTTCTCAACATGCTGAAAAATAGCAATTTTTTATACCGTAATCTTATGAACGCTCTCAGTCTGCGCTTATCTGGGAACCAGGAATTTTGCGGAAACATTGTATTACCAAAAGTGTCAACTACTTTTCGCCTGAAATGAAGGATGCCAGAATATTCTTGGCAAAAAAACCTGTATACATACACTGTATTACAGTGTATGTTACAATTCAAATATAAAGAGGATGACAATTATGGCAACGGTACCATTTTCTCTCAGGCTTGACTCGGAGATCAAAGATCAGCTTGAAAAGACCGCAAAAGAGCGTGATCGTTCAGCTTCTTATCTTGCCGGGAAAGCAATTAAGAACTATTTGCAAACCATAGCACGCAAGAAAAGGGTGATTGATGATGCAATAGAACACGCCGATAAAGGGGTATTTATTTCTCAAAAGGCAATGGGAGATTGGGTTGATTCATGGGGAACTGGTAATGAACTGTCTCATCCGAAATCAGACATATTTATTAACGAATAATCACGATGCGGATAGTTTATCTTGAGAGTGCCTCTGATGATTTGGTTTGGTTACGCCGTTATTACGAGCAAGTATTCCCTGCTGGGCTTGCCAAAGCTCAAAAACAATTTCATACCACAGAAACCCTTTTATCAGGAAATCCATACATCGGTCATCGATCTTATAGAAAAGGCGTGAGAGAGTTTTCTATCCCTAACACCCCATTTTCTTACATCTATCGTATCAAAAACAACCAGATTGAAATATTGAGAATATGGGATGAACGACAAGACCAAGCAAATAATGTTTTTGATGTCTGAAAAAAAATCAATAGGATTCGACTCGATTGATTTGCTGTTTCTCTCTGTAATCTGGAGACCATCGATATGGTGTGTCGATTGTGTGGGCATGGGGGCATGGATGGGGGCATGGGGTCGGGCCACGTTACCCACCTGAAATTAATTACAATATATTCCAGAAATAGGTGTTTTTAGCCCCTATATCATCTTTTTGGCCATCGAAAACACCATTATAGGCTGGCATCTCTTCTCGAAGCTGAAAGTCTTCATCCTTTTCAAGGATTTTTCTCCCTTTAGCATGTATGCTCAATTGATTTTTGATCGTTTCAACAAAACTTTTACTTCCTACTGCTATACTTTCTGTCCATTGAGATTGCCTGGACTTGTTGTCGGCTGCCAGTGATTCATTTACTAATTCTTT
>DAOVTM010000137.1 GCA_030633145.1 Desulfobulbaceae bacterium | reverse complement strand
TTTGATTTTGGGCAAATCCCTGGGCAATGGAACCGATTAGCAGCCAGGTCAGTGTCAGGGCAAAACAAAGATGATAAGGGATTTCCTTGCGGATTAACGATTGTATTGAGCGAGTGGTGTTCATAACATTTAGCTATTGGTGTTCATGGTAAAGTAATAATTTTCCGTGCTTGACTTTTTTTGCCGCAGATACAAGCAGATGTAACGCATATTTTAACATCCTTCATGTCCCGGTTGACACTTTTTTATTAAGCCAGATCCTTGCCGGTGCATAAAATGCACCCTACCTTTTTTCCCTGAAATATTTTCTTTTGTAACACACTTCCCTCCTGTAAAAATAATAGCATCCAGCTCATCAACAGTAAGGGTGAAATCCTGGTTTGCAATCGCAGCCTGTAATTTGCTGAGATTATGTTGCGGCAGCAGTTTTTTGAGCTGTCCAAGTAAAGCGGTTGTCTGTTCAGTGTCTGTTTCTATGATGGGTGATTTATCTCTTTCGATAAAAAAAACGATCCAGCCCGGCAAGGAGCGGTTCAAGTTCAGCAGCCACCTGTTGCAATGGCTCAGTAATCTCCTTACCCCTGCCTCCCTTTTCGCAAGCTATTTCCAATTGCCGGGCAGCCTTTGCGACTCCGCTAGCTCCGATATTGGCAGCATTTCCCTTGAGGGTATGCGCTAAACGGGTGGAGGCATTGGGGTCGTCATCCTGTTGCGCCGCTCTGAAATCCTGCTTAAAATCACCCTGACTATCGGAGAACAGAAGAAGCATTTGCCGGTAGAGTTCAGGATCATTCAGGCAGATTGCCAACCCGGTTTCAACATCTAAACCGGCAATATCCTCAAAGGCTCCGGTGGGCTGCTCTCTCTGTTCTGTGACATCGCGCGATTCCGCAGCATTAACTGATTTTGCCGGAGTAATCCAACGAGCCATGGTATTGAGCATCTCCTGCTGATTAAACGGCTTGCCGATATGGTCATTCATGCCTGATGCTTCAGCCTTTTCCCTGTCGCCGGTCATGACGTTGGCGGTCATGGCAAGGATGGGAAGGTCACTGAATTTCGGTAGTTTTCTAATCGCCCTGGTCGCAGCATAGCCGTCCATGATCGGCATCTGTACATCCATTAACACTCCGTCAAATTGCTCTGTTTGCAGGATATCCAGAGCCTCCTGACCATTCCAGACCGGGGTCACCTTCATGCCTTCACGCATAAGTAACGATGTTGCCAGTTCCTGATTCAGTTCGTTATCCTCCACCAGCAAAATTTTTGCACCCCGCAAGCCGGTATGTTCTTTGGCTGCTGCCTGCTCTGCCGCAATCTGATCAACATCGCCGAAAGCTAGCGACAGGGTAAAGATAAAGCTGGATCCCTTACCGGCCTCACTCTCCACCCAAATAGTGCCGCCCATAAGCTCGACCAGTTTTTTACTGATGGATAGCCCCAGGCCGGTTCCACCAAATTTACGGGTGGTGGAACTGTCTGCCTGGCTGAACGATTGAAACAGTTTGGCCTGCTGCTCCGGGGTCATGCCGATGCCGGTGTCGGCCACGCAAAATTGCAGGGTTGCCGTGTTCTGCTGCTGTTCAATCAGTTCCGCGCTGATTGTCACCTTGCCCTCGGATGTAAATTTGACCGCATTATTAGCAAGGTTGATCAAAATCTGCCCCAGGCGCAGAGGATCACCTTTAAACACTTTCGGCACATTGGCAGCAATGCCAACACCAAGCTCCAGCCCCTGACCTTCGGCCTTGAACTCAATGAGGGTCGCAAGATGGTCAAACACGGATTGCAGGTTAAAATCAATCAGTTCAATCTCCAGTTTACCCGCTTCAATCTTTGAAAAATCAAGAATATCATTGATAATACCAAGCAACACTTCGGCTGAAAAATGTACTTTGTTGATATAATTTTCCTGTTCCGGTTTGAGATCTGTTTGCAGGGCAAGTTGGGACATGCCAATAATGGCATTCATTGGAGTGCGGATTTCATGGCTCATGTTGGCAAGAAATTCTGACTTGGCCTGACTGGCTGCCTCGGCCTCCTGCTGCGCATCTATCAACTGCTGCTCCATCTTCTTCTGTTCGGTGATGTCGGTGACAAGACCGTGCCACAGCACACTGCCATCTGCACTGGACTCGGGGAGCGAATTACCAAAGAACCATCTTACCTTGCCTTCCTTATTGTATGCCCGAAACTCACATTGCCAGGCACTGAGGGTGTTTGTAGATTCCTGAATAGAGGTCATGAATGTATCAAGATCATCCGGGTGTACAACTGCAAAAATGTTGGCGGCATCCTCCTGAGCCTCTTCTGGCGACACCCCGAACAAATCGCTAACTGTATCACTGACATAGGGAAAGTTGGTGCTGCCATCCGCATGTTGTTCAAATTGATAGACCATCCCCGGCACCCGGTCAGTGATTTTTTGCAGGCGGTCAGAGAGCTCCTCTATTTTGGCCTCGTTCTGTTTACGTTCGGTAATATCCCGAATTATCTCCATTTTAGAAATGGCACCATCTGGATTGCCTATCGGGGTGGCAACGATCTCAAAAGTACGGCCATCCACAATCGTTGGTTGGTAGGTGACGGTTTCACCCTGTTGGACAACAGACTCTATCTGACAATAAGGGCAGGGTTGCTCCAGACCCGCAAGTGAACGATAGCAATTTTTATCCGTCTGCTCACCAAACCAGTCAATCATCACCGGATTCATGTAACTAATTCGGTAATCTGCCTCGACAATGAGCAGCCCTTCCCCGCTTTCGGATATTCCATCCAGTATGGTTTGAGATCGTGCCTGGGTTAGTTTCAGCTCTACAGTACGTTCATCTACCAGCGTTTCAAGATGCTCCTGGTGTTGTTGCAGCTCGGCAGTACGCTGGGCAACTTTGCGTTTAAGGAGATAAACCCAGAATAGGATGAAAGCAAAAAACAGGGCAAGCCCCAGCAACCACCTCCAGAAATTGCGATAATCAACCGCTTTATTCACTTCAATGACAAAATGTTTGCGAAAGATGGCATTGCGCTCTTCCGGGGTTATGGCGGCTCGCCCTTTATTGATGATGGAAATCAGTTCCGGCCAATCCTTGCGTACCGCAACCCCCAACTGCAAATCATCCAGACCGCTGTCTGCGGCAACCTTTAGATTATTCAGCCCCAGGGTGCCAATATGATGTTGCGCTATGGCTAACGCTCCCACATAGGCAGTTGCCTGACCGCTGCTTACTTCCTCCAGGGCATCCGCAGTCGTGTCAAATGACAGTAACTTTATTTTGGGAAAGCGGCGGCTTAACAATTCAGCTAGCACACCATTTTTTTCTATTGCTACTGTTTTACCGGCTAATGCGTCAAGACCATAAATCCCCTTCTCCTTGTCACGGGTAAAGATAACCAGGGGAAAACGCCTTTTATTCTTTGGAAAACCAAAGTTTTTTTCACGCTCTGGAGTTCGCTCAACACCCGGTATCAAATCGAACTCTTCATGTTTACGAACAGCCTCCAGCCCTTCATTACGATCCATCTGCTGTGAATAGTCCACCTGGAATCCAGCATTTCTGGCAGTCAGATCCAAAATTTCTACAAAAACTCCCTGCGCTCCGTTTTCCCAATAGATATATGGCGGAAAATTAATAACCGGAACCCGGACTATGGGATGTTTGTGTAACCATGCCTGTTCCTTTGCTGTGAGTTGAAGGGGGTTGACTGCGGGTTCTTTGCTGCCAAACCAGCGGTTCCAGATGCGATTTTTCTGTGTGATCGACAGATGACTCAGCCCTTTATCAAGGATTGATTTAAGGATGGGCAGCTCTTGACGAACTGCAAAGTAATGGGCTTGCAAAGTGGGTTGATCACCAAATTGGACAGTTGTCACGGCATGAACATTGGTGATGAAATTTTGTCGCAAATAAAATCCCGCAGTTTGCTGTTCAAGGATTGTCGCATCCACCTTGCCGCTGCTTACAACACTAAATAAATCCGCATATTCATCAACCTGGACAACTATCGCCTCTGGAAGGTATTTTTTTATGATTCCGTTTAACCCATTGCCTTTGATGGTAGCAATGGTCTTGCCCTTGAGTGATGCAAGGTCAGCAATATCCGTTCTTTCCGTTCGTGCAAAGAGAGCTAAAACAATGGGAACAGAGACCTCCGAGTACTCCAGCCATTCATCACGTTCAGCTGAATAAACCTGTACCATCCCCACGTCGATCGTACCATTACGCAGCCCCTTGTTCATGGCTTCAGTGGTATCAATATGGGATTTTGGTTTCAGCCCCACCTGATCACTGACTGCTTGAAGCAATTCCACAATATAGCCGCTTACTTTTCCTTTCTCGTGAAGGACATAAGGGGGAAGCAAATGGCCGCTCAGGGTAAAATCAGGGTGCTGGCTGATCCAGGTCTTCTCCTCGGGTGTTAAGGGTACTGCTGTTGTTTCCTGAACAGGCGGGGGTGTTTCTTGCTCTGAAGCTGCCATTACCATGTTGGCCGTGGTACAGACAAGCCAGAGGATCAGGAGTAGATTGCGGATATATACGAGTGTTTGATTCATTGTGTTTAGCCTTGCTGATTCAATTGCAGAGAAATTTTTATTTTTTTAAGGTTCCCACGCTGGAGCGTGGGAACCAGAAATACTGACGGAGTCTCGCAGGCTCGCTTACCTGGCAACCAGCACCTCAACCAACCGCATCAGCAACCCGCAGCAAGGTCTCTAAAACATCCTCCTGCACAAAGGGTTTGACAATGCACTCATCTATTTCGGCCTTAAGACAGTTTTCTCTGTCGCTGTCCATACCATTGTCGGTCATGGCGACAATGGGGATATGGGTTCCGTAAATCTTTGCAGACAGCAGGAGCAGCAACTCCTCATGTTCTCCTGTTTCCGGCAGTTCACCGGCCTCACATTGACGAATAAGTGAACTGATGGTCAAGCCGTTCAGCTCCGGCATTTGCGCCTCCATGAGGATTGCGTTAAAAGTCACATCCAGATGCAGCAGCAGCTCAAGCGCTGCCTTGCCGCTATTGGCAATTTCAACATACAGACCGGCATTTTCCAGTATCTCTTTGACCAGTGTCCGGTTTAATTCATTATCATCAACCAGTAACACTTTGTACTCCTTGAACAGGTCATGGTCGATGGTTTTTTGTCCGGGCGCAACATTATGATTGTCCTGCCCATGCCGCAGTGCCATTTGAATAGTTTCAAACAGCACGTCCTTGGTTACCGGTTTTTTGAGAAAACCATTTATCTTCGCCTCTTTTGCCCTCTGTTGTTCCAGACCTGCACCATATCCGGTCAGCATGATCATGGGTGTATCTGCCAGCAGAGGGTTATTCCTGATTTCGTTTGCCATGGTGATCCCATCCTGCTCCGGCATGAGGAAATCCAGCAGCACCAGATCAAAGGGCTTTTCCATCCTTATTGACTCCTGCAATTTTTTCATGGCAATACTGGGACGCGCGGCTGTTTCAACCTCAAAACCAAGGCGGTGGAGCATTATTTCTAATATTGTTAAAAGTGCAGTATCATCATCAACAACAAGAATTTTTTTGTTTTGAAAATTCTTGTTGCGCAAACTATCTGTCTCCTGCCCGACCCGCACTCCGAACGGCACAGTAAAACTAAAGGTGCTGCCTTTACCTGGAGAGGAGACTACCTCAAGCTCGCCCCCCAACAACTCAACCAGTTTCCTGGAAATGGTCAGACCAAGACCGGTACCGCCAAACTCTCTGGTTGTTGAGCCATCGGCCTGGGTAAAGGTATCAAAAACTCGATCAAGTTTTTCAGGAGCAATGCCAATACCGTTGTCCTGCACTGTAAATTGCAGGACAACCGTTTCTTTTCCGTCAGCATTCACCTCATTGTTCAGGCAGCGTACCCGCACGACAATTTCACCATCACGGGTAAACTTGATCCCGTTGTCCAGCAGATTTTTCATAATCTGCCCCAGGTGCAGGGGATCGCCAATTAAACCATCCGGCACGTCCTCATCAATATTGAAGACCATCAGATTGCCCCTTTCAGCCGTCTTTTCCTGTAACATATTTCCAAGGCTGGAGGTGATATCAAGCAGGTTGAAGTCAATAGTTTTAATGGACATGCTGCAGGAGTCAATTTTACTGAAATCAAGAATGTCATTGAGGATCCCCATCAGGTCTGCACTTGCTTTTTTAACACTATCGAGTTTTCTCCTGACATTGGGATTAATATCCTCCTGAAGGACAACATCGACAAAACCAACAATTGAGTTCATCGGGGTACGGATCTCGTGGCTCATGTTGGCAAGAAAATCAGACTTGGCGACATTGGCTGCCTCAGCCGCCTGTCTGGCAGTACGCAGGGTTTCTTCCTGCTGCTGTTGCTGGATAGTGGCACCCAATGCCTCGGCAACGGTGTAGAGACCATCAACCTCGGCGGTTGACCATTGACGCGGCTCCAGACAGTCGGAAAAGCTGATAAATCCCCACCATTTCCTGTTAACAAATACCGGCTCAACCAGTATTGATTTAATACTGAGTTGCTGGAGAAATTTCTGTTCTGTTTCGGGAAAGGTTACAACTGAACCATGGACAGGTTCTCCTTTGAGCAATGATTTTTCCCAACGTTCAAAACCGACTTTATGCGCCGGGACATTTTGCATCGGCCTGATGTCTTCTATATTCGGTACATCCTTTGCTATCCATGCTTCGGCCAGGCTTACCAGCAACTCGCCATCTTCTGTCCAACTATTTTGATAAAGGGTTACCCGACTGGCATCAACAGCCTTGCCAAGCCGCTCCAGCACAGCCGGCAGTTGTTTCTGCCAATCGCCCTGATTAAGAAAAGATTTTGCTGAATAGGCAACCGCATCCAGAACCCTGGTGCGGGAGAGTACAAGGGATTCCTGGAGTTGCCGCTGCTGCTCCAATTTATGGCTGGTTTCCTGATGATGGCTTACCTCATCCCGCAACTCCCTGGTGCGGTCATCCACCCGCTGCCCCAGTTCCCTGCCAGACTCTATTAAACGTTCTTCCACCTTACTGAGAACCCGATAAAATTGAGTCAACAACAGAGCTGTAAGACCTGCCATAATAAGGAGGAAAAACAAAAGCTGCTGCCGGGCAATTTGCAATGATGCGGACTCATCACGCACACATAAAAGTTGACCAATCAGTTGCCCGGATGCGTCGGTTATCTGCTGGTGTGACACCATATAGCCTTTAGTATCCTTTGCATACAGCAACTTAAATGCATTGCTGCCACCATGATTACTCACGTTAACATCTATTTTTTCAGGCAGCATATTGACCATCACCACCCTGTCGGCAAAAACAGACCAGTCAGCAGGCCGCTGGAGCATTGCCATTCCGTTTTCCCAACCCTTACGGTCAATATATTTCTTTTTAACGGTCAGGAGACATCCATCAACCAGATTGAGCTGTTTTAACACTGAAATCATAGTTGACAGCTCCCGACCCAATTCCAGATAACCGATCAATCTTCCCCCCTCATACCAAGGCATGACCACCCGCATGGTCAGGGTGCCAAGCGGGCCAAGTTCCAGCCCGGCAGCAATTTTACCGCTGTTTACCGCCTGGTGCATGGTGATACGGTTGATGGTGTCACCGTACCGCTCCGGTTGATGCACCCGAAGAAAATTTACCCTGTCAAGGTCATGAAAATAGAAATGGGTAATCTGTTGATCCTGGGAGAAATGACGTTCAATATCCTGGGCGGTTTTAAGGAGGCCAGCACGATCCCCGGCCAGATAATGGCGGCGAAGTAACGGATTTTCAGCCAGGACATAGAGAAGTGCCTCTATGTTTTTGCCCACACCCCAGATCCGTTGTTCAAATGTGCCTTTAACACTCTCTTCCCAATTGATGTGTCGAATTTCATCCTGTTGCTGATACGACCACAACACAGAACCTAAAAAAATCACGGCCAGCAGCAGCATCCCGGCCAGCAGATAGCGAAAAATTATTTTTTTAAAGGCGTAAGCATTGTGGTGTGAAGAGGTATCCATGCCTGGGGTGTCCTTTTTGTTTTTTTATTGATATATCTTTCTATTGTACAACAATTACTTGATAAGCGGCAGAACCACAACAATTCTGGTACGATCCTCTTCCAATACCTCTATATCAATCGCACCCTGTTGGGTTTCAGCGCAAAGCCGGGCAGAGTAGGTTCCCAGGCCGGTGCCATTGAATTTGCCTTCGGTGACGTATTTATCAAAGAATGTATCACGAATTGACTCTGGCACAGCTCCCTGATTGGTGATCTTGACAGCTATGCCGGTGTCATCCGCTTCCAGATCAATCTCAACGGTTGCGCCTTCGGGAGAAGCCTCAAAGGCGTTAAGGATCAGATTGGCAAACATTGGGTAACAGAGCATCTCCTCAACCAGGGCAAAAAGTTTATCCTGCTCTCCAACCTCTTTTCCCTGAAAACAAAACAAAGGCTTTTTCCCCTTTGCCAGTTGAGAGGTACAGACCTCCTCGATAACACGCTGCAACAGAGGAATCAGATCGGTCGATGTTGCCTGCAGCGGATAGGTTCCCGATTCCATTTTGTACATATCAAGCGTGCTGTTGATCATGTGCAGCATGTTTTGCCCTGCCTGTCCAATTGATTTGAGCAGATGCTGCTCCTGTTCTGTCAAAAATTTGTTGTCGGCAATCACCCGCGGCGCACCGATAATCATGTTAAGCGGTGTCTTGAGATCATGGCGGGTAATGTGTTCTACATCGTCTCGCAACCGAGCCACCTCTTCCAGGACATCATTTTTTTGCTCCAGTTCTATCTGCATCTGTCTTTGACGAAGGTGGTTTGCAACCCGCACCAGCAGGATTGGTGCTTTGACCGGTTTGGTGATGTAGTCCACAGCACCAAGGTCAAATCCTTTGGTCTCATCGCTGTCCTCGCTCTTGGCTGTGACAAATATCACCGGGATATCAGCGGTGTCCGGGTTGGCCTTGAGTTGGCGGCAGACTTCGTAGCCATCCATTTCCGGCATCATGATGTCCAGCAGTATCAGATCCGGCTTTTTCTTTTCAATGATTCTGAGAGCCATCTTGCCGCTGGGTGCTGCCTGGACAAAATAGTCTTCTGCGAGAATACCCTTGATTACGTCAATATTGGCGTATGTGTCGTCAATTGCCAGGATTACCTGTTTTGGTGTATTGTCTTCCATTTTATTTTTCCTCTGTTGGTTAGTATGTATCCTCTTTAAATTTTATGGTAATCCTGGAGAGCCTCGTATCCATGCTCCAGGTAAGCGAGCCTGCGAGACTCCGTCTGTCCTGATCAACCGCTGGAGCGGCAATTAAGGTTCCCACGCAGGAGCGTGGGAACCAGTGCGGTAAGCGAAGTACCATAAATTATAAAGAGGATACGTTAGTATGTTATTTTACAATCTGGTTCCCAAGCTCCAGCTTGGGAACTTGTTTTTAGAAGCTCCAGCTTCTCGTAATAGCCGGGAAGC
>DAOVTM010000187.1 GCA_030633145.1 Desulfobulbaceae bacterium | reverse complement strand
CTTGATTTGGCGTGTCTGAGAATATAGAGTGTTTTCAAGGTAAGGTACTCTCAAGGTTGATGAAAAAGGGGGTGGGGAAACCGGCAGAGTACCGGTTTCCCTCAGGCAGGGAGGATTGCTGGGAGAACTGGAGGGAGAGCCTAGTCCCGTCCGCCGCCAAAAAACTGGAGGAGCATGATAAAGAGGTTGATAAAATCGAGATACAGAGCCAAGGCACCGATGATGGCTCCTTTATGGATGGCGACCTCTCCCTGTTCCATGATACCCTGTTCGCCCATGGTTTTGATTTTTTGAACATCATAGGCAGTCAGGCCGACAAAGACCAGCACCCCGATACCGGAGATTGCCAGGTGCAGGAGGTTGCTCTGCATGAAAAAGTTGACAATGGATGCCAGGATGATGCCGATCAGTCCCATGAACATGAAGGAACCCAAACCGGAGAGATCACGCTTGGTCACCAGCCCGTAAACTGCCATGGCTCCGAACATACCGGCAGCAATCATAAAGGTGGTACCGATGGAGGTCGTGGTGTAGCGCAGAAAGATGGAGGACAAGGTTATGCCGTTGATCAGGGCGTAGCCCAGGAACAGCCCGGTGGCGGTTCCGGTTTTGACCTTGTTGATCCGGGCGGCGAGGTAAAAAACCATGCCCAGTTCAGCAATAATCAGAACAAAAAAGAGCGGACTGCGCACTATGTACAGTGCCAGTCCGGAGCTGTAAGTCAGCCAGGCAACGATGCCGGTCAGGCCGAGACCCATTGCCATCCAGTTAAATACCTTGGCAAGAAAAATAGTTGAAGCCTGCTGTTGCGCCTTGGCAACAGTCATGGGGCCGGTTTGAGTGAACTCATTTTGCATGGTGTATTTTCTCCTGTTAAAATTAGTGGTTTAATGATAATCTGAATAATAATCCGTGCATTCAATTGTAATCATTTTGTCCAGGCATGGCAAGAAAATCAGGAAAAAAGAACATTCCTTCATTTTTTGGTTCATATTTCTTCGCAATTTAAGCTGCGAAAATGTACTGGCCCTGCTATGAAGAATACAAAAAAAAAATACAAAAAGAATACAAAAACAGGAAACAATGTGAAGATCGCAATCAGCGGCAAGGGCGGAGTCGGCAAGACCACCATCATGGCTCTGCTGGCACGAGAACTCCAGAAAAAAGGGCGGGAAGTGCTGGTCATTGATGCTGATCCCAGTCCGCACATGGCCGAGACCCTGGGCATGTGCGACAGTGAAGATGTGCGTCCCATTGCCGATATGACAAAGCTGCTGGCCGAGCGAGCCGGTAAGACTGAAGGCTCACCCTTTTATAATCTCAATCCCGATGTGAACGACCTGTTAAAGGATTTCATGCTGGAAAAGGATGGTATCCGGCTGATGGTACTGGGGGCAGTGCAGACCGCTGAGGGGGGCTGCGCCTGCCCGGAAAACCATGTCCTGCGTAAGATGCTGAAAAAGATGCTCCTCACCGCAAAGGAGGTCGTGCTGCTGGATATGGAGGCCGGGGTAGAGCATCTGGGTCGGGGAACCGTGGTCGGGGTTGATGCCCTGCTTATCGTGGTCATTCCCTCCCGATCAAGTATCCGCACCGGCTTGAAGATCAAAAAGATGGCCGATGATGTACGGATTCCCGCAGTGCATTTTGTCGGTAATCTCATTCAGGATGATGCGGATCGGCAGTTTTTGCGTCAGGAGCTGGGCGAAGAGCCTGTTGCCTTTTTTCCCGACTCCGGTGCGGTTCGCAAGGCGGAACGGGCAGAACAGGCCATTATCGGGATTGAGGATGGGCTTGATAATGCGCCGAAGGAGCTTTTGGCCGGGATTTACAGGAGCCGACCATGACTACAGCAGGCAAACTTTTTGTCCAATGTCTTGAAAATGAGGGAATTGAATATATCTTCGGTATTCCGGGCGAGGAAAACCTCCACGTCATAGATGCCCTGCTCGACAGCTCGATCACCTTCATCACCGTGCGCCACGAACAGGGTGCCGCCTTTATGGCTGATGTCTATGGCCGTCTGACCGGGCGGGCCGCAGTCTGTCTGGCAACCCTGGGCCCAGGCGCAACCAACCTGATCACCGGTTTTGCGGATGCCAATATGGATCTGGCTCCCATTGTTGCGGTTGCCGGTCAGGGAGCCACTACCCGGCTGCACAAGGAGAGCCATCAGATTGTTGATCTGGTGAGCCTCTTTGCCCCGATCTCCAAATACTCTGTGGCGATTCTGGAGGCGGAAATCGTCCCAGAGGTGGTACGCAAGGCATTCAAGCAGGCCCAGGCTGAAAAACCGGGCGGTTCTTTTATCAGTTTTCCGGAAAATATCGCAGGCCAGGAAGTGGATGCGGCCATGGTGCCGCTCAAGGTGCAGGAGCCGAGTGCCCCTCATCCCAATCCAGAGAAGATCCGCCAGGCAGCAGATATCATCTCAGCGGCCAGGTATCCGGTTATCATGGCCGGGAACGGGGTGGTGCGAAATGGCGCAGAAAAGGAACTGGTCGAGTTTGCCGAAACCCTTAATATCCCGGTAACAGAGACCTTCATGGCCTAGGGGGTAATGCCCTTTTCCAACCATTTGTCCCTGGGTACGGTGGGACTGCAGGCTCATGATTACGTTGCCTGCGGCTTTGATCGGGCCGATCTGATTATCTGTATCGGTTTTGATATGGTGGAGTATCATCCCCATCTCTGGAATCCGCATAAGGACAAAAAAATCCTCCATATCGGTCAGACCTGGGCCGAGGTGGACAGCCATTATATCCTGGAGGCAGGGGTCACCGGCAACATTTCACAATCACTACAGCAGATTATGGAGATTGCCCAGCCAAAAGAGGAGACCCATACCACCGACAACCTGCGCAGTTTTATTCGTGATGAACTGGATCGTTTTGCCGAGGATACAGGGGTACCCTTGAAACCGCAGAAGATTATTTACGATACCCGCCAGGTCATGGGCGACAAGGACATCCTGGTCTCGGATGTGGGTGCCCATAAGATGTGGATTGCCCGTCTTTATCGGTGCGAGGCCGTCAACACCTGTATCATTTCCAATGGTTTTGCGGCCATGGGGATTGGGGTACCGGGTGCAGTTGCCGCCAAGATGGTTCATCCTGAACGGAGGGTTATGACCATCACCGGTGATGCCGGCTTTATGATGAACTCCCAGGAAATCGAGACCGCCCTGCGCCATAATATCGCCATTGTGATCATGATCTGGAACGACAGCCAGTACGGTCTGATCCGCTGGCACCAGGATCGCCGTTTTGGTCGTTCCGGTCATATAGGGTTCAACAATCCTGATTTTGTTATGTATGCCCAGTCATTTGGAGCAAAAGGGTACAGGGTGGAGCGAGCCGAAGATCTGGTTCCTACCCTGGAACAGGCCTTTGCCGATGAAACCGTGGTGATTGTTGATGTGCCGGTGGATTATTGCGAGAATATGAAGCTGACTGAAAAGTTGGGGCAGTTGGTCTGTCCGATTTGATTAATGCTTCTGGTGCGCACAGCGCACCCTACAAAAAAAATACAAATCGACGGCATCCTTCATATTGATGCAAAAGTAGTCGAAGTCTGCGCTGTGCGCACCAGAGATGTTGGGCTGTAAATAAAGGATGACAGGGAGAAACAATGCATTTAGAAAATCTGTTGGCAATAATCGAAGCAAAAAAAGCAACCCAGCCCTATGCCTGTATCAGGGATCTGGTCAGCAATGGACTCTGCCTGGATCGGTATCCGGATGACGATACAAAAAAAGCCAACCGCCACGAGGTGACCCTTTTTCTTGCAGCCTGGTGCAGGCGAGCAGGACTGGAACCGGATGACTACCGTGACTGGCTGGTCAACTACAGCACAGAGGTTCTTGCTGCGATTTCCTCAACTGCGTTATCACAGATTCGCCACAGCACCAAATCCACCATCAAATTTATTCACCGCAGTGAAGTCCCGTTTGTCTGTAAATGTGAAGATAATATATTTAAGGCGGCCTGTTCGGCTGATTGCCCGGCATACAAAGAGATGCGGGAATGTTACATGCGTCTCCTTGATGAAGAACAACAAAAGGTAGATAAACTCCAAAAAATTACTGAAGATGCTGCAAAAGAGCGGGCAGCTCTTCCACCGCCTAAGCAAACCACGACACAAAAGTATAAAAAACAATATGAAGAGTCACTTTTGCTCATCAAGCAGCATCTTGATGATGGCTATACTAAAAAAGCTATCACGAAAATACTCAATGATAAAGGATATAAAACTACCATAGGCAACCAATGGACAGCTCACAATCTATCGGGATGCTGCGGCAAGTATGGATGGTACGTCAAACGTAAACGCAAAAAAAAGAAAAGAGAAGTACGGCAAGATAAGCCGGAACAGTTACCCTTATTTGAAGGATAGAAGAGTTCTCTTAACACCCGTTCTTGGTAATTTCCCATGTCATTACGCAACTTTGTTCAGTTCAACTTCGGCCTGCTCAACCTCATGGAGATACACCTCTGCCTGTTCGACCATGGCCTCGCGGATCTTTGCGTGCTGTTCAGGAAAGCTGATCTGACGGCTTTTCTCCCGCACTTCCGGATCGTCCAGTAACTCCATCAGGTGAATTCCAGCCTCTCTGATCTCCTCCTCAACAAGGCTGTTATCCCGGCACAGGAAGTCGATCTTTTCAGACAGGGTATTCCCCTGGATGCTCATCTCCACATCCACGTCCAGACCGGCAACGGAATAGATTTCCTCAACATTGGAGAGGATTTTTTCCAATGAAGCCAGGGAGCGGTGGCCCCATCCGACCTGCTCAGGCCGACTGCCAAGCTCCTCATCCTTGATGGCACGCCCCCGCTGAAACATCTCATGGAGATATTCCTGCTGCTCCCTGGTCATGCGGACATAATCCCCGTTATGGGCAAGCCGATCCGGATGGGTCAGAAGGCTGATACGGCGCAGGGTCTTTTCGCATTCACGTCGCATTGCGGCAATATTATTAGGTGACAATTAACTTGTCCGGTTGACGACAACTATCTTGGACTGATCAAAAAAGGCGACAAAGTAATCCGAACTACAGTCAAGGGCGTAACGGAAAAGCACGTTTTTCTCTGGTTCCCACGCTCCTGCGTGGGAACCTTGAATGACCGCTCCAGCGGTCTCATCTGGATAGACGGAGTGGTGTGAAAATGTCTGGCTACCAACTTAAGGCGTGACAAAATGCAATTTCGATAAGGCACGGGAGCCGGTTGCTGAGATTGCCGGGTTGCTGGGGATTACGCTGGAATAATCACAGTAATAGCGGGGTCAGGTCTTGAAAATTCATATTGAAACTATTATAGTGTAAATATGAATAATTTCAGTAACAGAAAAGCCGAGTTAGATCAACTACAAAACCTGTACAGACGAGAAAAAGGACAGTTTGCCATAGTCTATGGAAGAAGGCGACTCGGGAAAACCAGGCTGTTAAAGGAGTTCTGTATATCCCGCCCCCACGTCTATTTCATGGCAGACAGGGCGGGTGAGCAATCCCTGAAAAAGTCACTTGCCATAACCATGGCCGCTTCCCTGGATGAACCACTGTTGCAAACGGTTGAGTACCCTGACTGGTATGATCTCTTTGCCGCCTTTGACCGATTCCGGCATCAGCAAACTGAGAAAAAAATTATCCTGATACTGGACGAGTACCAGTATATCTGTCAGGTGCAGCCAGCCTTTTCCTCCTTTATACAAAAATGGTGGGATGAACATTGGCAGCATGAAAATATCCTGCTCATTTTATGCGGCTCGGTGACCTCCATGATGTATAAGGAGACCATGGCCGCTTCTGCCCCGCTCTATGGCCGTGCTACAGCGCAGATTCTCCTCTCTCCCCTTTCCTATTCTTATATCAAGGAGTTTTTGCGTGATTATGCAGAAGACGAGTTGATACAGTGCTTCTCCCTGAGCGGCGGGGTTCCCCGTTATCTTGAGTTATTGCAACAGTTCAACGGTTTTTCTGATGCCCTTGAAGGACTTGTCCTGCAACAATCAGGGCTTCTGTATCAGGAAGCACGCTATCTCCTCCATGAAGAAATTTCCTCACCCCATACCTGCTGGTCGATACTACAGGCAATGGGAGGAGGTGCAGGTAGAGTCAGCGAGATTGCCGCAAAGCTTGGCCTGCCTGCCAACCAACTCACTCATTACCTTGAGTTGTTACGGGATCTTTTTCTTATTTATCGGGAAGTGCCTGTCCTGGAAAAGAATCCTGCCAAGTCAAAAAAAGGTTTCTATCAGGTGGCTGATCCCTTTCTTCGCCTCTGGTTCGGTACCGTGTTTCCGTATGAGAGTTTTTTGGAATTCGGTCAGCTTGACATGATCAGGGAACGGTTGGAGCCACAGATTCAAGAACATATTTCCTGGTGCTTTAAGCAGCTCTGCCGTGATTATGTCCGTCAACATGCTATGCAGTTTAACTGCTTGAAAGTTGGTCGTCAGTGGGCAAGGAATTATGAAATTGATGTAGCGGGTGTGACTGCTGATGGTCGTCTGAATGTAATTGGTGAGTGTAAGTGGAGCCGTAAGAAGGTTGGGATTTCCGTGTTGAAGAAATTGGATATGGTGGTCAAAGAGAATAACCTGCCAATTACGCAAGACTGTAAACGGATGTTGTTCAGTCGTTCCGGTTTCACAGATGAACTGACCAGGATGGCACAACAGGATACAAGGATAATTCCTGTGAAGTCTCTATTTACCAGTTTGCCCAGAGTGCGTGGTGTGCATAGTCAAAGTAGAAGGTAGCCCAATTCTGTATGCCGGAATCTGCATAAAGTCAACTTTTAGCATCGTCGTTTTCTGAAAAGCCTATACAAGCCATTATGAACAAAACCGACAAAAAAGAACTCAGCGAATTAGACATCTGCGACCTGTATATCACACCTGCCATCAAAGATGCCGGTTGGGATCAGGAGACCCAGATTCGTCGTGATTATTTTCTTACCCCAGGTCCCATTATCGTCCGGGGCAACATGTCGGCTCGCAACAGGAAAAAGAGAAAATTTGTTGACTATGTTCTCTCGTATCAGCCTGGAGTTCCGATAGCCGTTGTTGAGGCCAAGAAAAACACCCACACCATCAGTCATGGTATGCAGCAGGCTCTGGGCTATGCTGAGATACTGAATATCCCCAACGTGTTCAGCTCCAATGGCGACGGGTTTGCCTCGCATAATAAAGCCCTGGCCACTGGCACCGGTAAGACCTACACCACCTTTCAGATTATCTGGCGGCTATGGAAGGCAAAGACGGTCAGGCGTACCCTCTTTCTCGTTGACCGCAATATTCTCGCCGATCAGACCCTGGTCAATGACTTCAAGCCATTCGGCGCAGTGATGGCCAAGGTAAAAAACAGAAAGATTGATCCTGCCTATGAAATCCATTTGGCTCTCTACCAGGCCATTACCGGGACAGAAGAAGCGGATAAAATCTTTAAAAACGTCTCCCCGGATTTTTTTGACCTGATCATCATTGACGAGTGTCACCGGGGTTCTGCTGCCGAGGATTCTGCCTGGCGTGAAATCCTGGCCTATTTCTCCTCTGCTGTGCAACTGGGCATGACTGCCACGCCCAAAGAGACGAAATATGTCTCCAACCTCGCCTATTTTGGTGATCCCGTTTACACCTACAGCCTGAAACAGGGCATTGAAGACGGTTTTCTTGCCCAGTACAAGGTGATCCGCATTGATATTGACAAGGAGACATCGACGACTGGATACGCTCCAGTACCCCTGGTACCACGCTCCAGTACCCCTGGTTCCCACGCTCCAGCGTGGGAACTTTTTTTGACGCTCCAGCGTCCCGATTCAAGCACGGAAACACGGTTCTCAAGTTGGAG
>DAOVTM010000232.1 GCA_030633145.1 Desulfobulbaceae bacterium | reverse complement strand
GGTCATGAAGATAAACCGGATATGGGCATCATACCCCTTCATGACTGAATAGAGGTTTTTTACCCCTTCACGCATCTGTGCGGCCAGGTTCAGGTGTTCAATATTGTCCAGGATCGGTTTATCATACTCGTCAATCAGAATAACTACCTTCTGCTGATATTTTTCACGGGCAAGGGAGATTAACTCGCCAAAACAGCCTGGAATATCGTTACGTTCAGGGCTGCACTCACCCCAAGATGCTTCTGGTTTTCTTTCAGGATATTGTAAATACGCTTGTCCAACTCCTCCCGGCTCTGCAACACCCCGCTGGCAAAATCAATCTTGATGACCGGATAGGGGATCGACCAGTCCCATTTATCCTGGATAAATAATCCCTGAAACAGTTCTTCATTGCCCTCAAAGAGTTGATGCAGGGTATCCAAAAAAAGGCTCTTGCCAAACCTGCGTGGCCGGGACAGGAAATATGCCCCTGACTTCTGCACCAATTCCCATACATGCTCGGTCTTGTCAACATAGACCATCTGCTGCTCAATAATCTTTTGCAGGGTCTGGGTGGCAAGGGGCAGAGCCTTCAATTGCCGGGTCATTTTTTTATCTCAAAATCCTTACCGGCAAACTGAATATGCTCTCCACTTCTATGTACCGGGGCAATTGCGTGGACACCACCGCATTCAGGACATGTATCGACAAAGGTTTTCAGGGTAAAGGCGGCATTACAGCCCTGACAGTTTGTTGCATATCCACCGCCTTCGATCAGTTGATCCCGGACGGTTCCTTCATGGGCATTATAGACAAATTCAACCAGTTCTCTGCCAGTGGAAAACGGTCCACCGGTGCCATGTTTATCTGTTGAACCACAGACCTTACATCCTGACATGTTACCTCTCCTTTATGATTTGATTAAAACGAATAGAAACTAATAAAAATGCTGACAAGCATACCCCTTTTAACAGGGGCAACTCTCTTGAAACGTATATAAGGATGGTCAAATTATGATAGAATTATCATAATTCACAGCATCAGGATATCTTACCATAATGCTTTTTCAAACATTCCGGACATAATCCATGGCTGACCTGAGCCTCGGAATGGCTGGAAATATACTGCTCCAGCCGTATCCACTTGTCATCTTTGTCACGAATATTTTTACAAAATGAACACATGGGAAGGATACCAGTAAGAACTTTCAGCTCCGCCATGGCCTGCTTCAGTTCCATTTTTTGACGCTGCAGGGTCAGGTGCGTATGTACTCGTGCCAGGACTTCAAGCGGTTGGAACGGCTTGGTAATATAATCCACCCCACCCGCTTCAAAACCGGAAATCTTGTTTTCAACACTGCTGAGAGAGGTCATAAAGATGATGGGAATGTCGGCTGTTTCCTTGTCCTCTTTGAGTAATCGGCAAAGCTCAAAACCATCCATACCGGGCATCATTACATCAAGAAGAATAAGTTCCGGACGACAGCTTTCAAGTATCTGCATGGTCTGTCCACCATCCATTGCAACACTAACATCGAAATCATGCTGCTCCAGGAATCCACGTAAAATCATGATATTGGACGGTTCATCGTCAACAATCAGAATCCTGGGATCTTTTTCTCTCATCACGTCTTCTCTTAACAGGTTATTTGCTTGCTGTTAATTTTCTTGCCGTTAATGTGCAGCGTACCTAAATTATACCATAACACCGTCAAAAACAACAGGGAATGATGTAGATGATTTAACCCGCACCTGCCAGTTCGAGCATTTCCGCATCCATCTTCTTCAACTCCTCGAGAAAGGTGGACAGCAGTTCTTCCTCAGGGAGCTTTTTGAATACCACTCCCTTTTTAAAGATAATTCCCGTGCCATGCCCTCCGGCAATACCGATATCCGCCTCTCTGGCCTCTCCCGGCCCGTTGACCACACAACCCATGACCGCGACCTTGAGATTGGAGTGCATGGTTTGAAGAATTTTTTCAATTTCCTCGGCCATGGGAAAGAGATCAATACGGGTACGGCCACAGGTTGGACAGGAAATCATCTCTGGTCCACGTTCCCGGATACGCAGGGAACGGAGCAGTTCAAAACCCACCCGTATCTCTTCCACCGGATCACGGGTCAGGGAGATGCGAAAGGTGTCGCCGATGCCGTCAAAGAGAAGGATGCCTAGAGCAACACTGGACTTGACCGTGCCGGGGATGAGTCCACCAGCCTCGGTCACCCCGATGTGAAGAGGGTAATCAGTGCGTCTGGAAAGCTCTCGGTAACCGGCAATGGTGGTCAGGGTGTCGGATGATTTGATCGAAATTTTGATGTCGAAAAAGCCCATTTTTTCCAGGGCTGACACATTGGTCATGGCACTCTCAATAAGGGAACGGGTATCTTCCGGACTGGGATAGCCAAATTTCTTCAACAAATCCTTTTCAATGGAACCGGAGTTGACCCCTACCCTGATGGATGTCTGGTGCATTTTTGCGGCATCCACGACCCTGGCCAGCTTATCTAATCCGCCCAGATTACCGGGGTTGATACGGATTGCCTGAGCTCCATGTTCCAGGGAAGCCACGGCCAGGCGGGAATCAAAATGGATATCCGCTATCAGTGGAATGGTAATCTGTTCGCGAATCAACCTGATCGCTGCTGCCGATTCCATATCAGGAACCGCTACCCGGATCAACTCGCACCCTGCCTCGGTAAGCCCCTTGATCTGGGTTACGGTGGCAATTACGTCCCTGGTATCGGTATTGGTCATGGATTGGACGGAGATTGGTGCGTCTCCACCGATGGCGACATCACCTATATGGATTTGTTTTGTTGTTTTTCTCTGTATCATGCCCAATCTCTGGTAAATAGTGCGTCCTGTGCTTCTATTGGTATTTCCAAAGGGACAAAATTGCTATCAGGATAAAGATAATCTTCATCTGATTCATCAATTACACGGAGATACCCTTCCAGTCTTGCCTTTTCATCTTGAAGAACCTGATATACTTTTCCCTTTTCCAGGTCTTCGCTGCCTTTACTGTGAATACAGAGAACATAATCGACCTGATGGCGTGATTCATTCATAGCTTGCATCCCGAAATATTAATCTATAAATCTTTTAATCTTCATTTTCCTTTTGCCAATACCATGCGCCTCATACCAGTGTACCTCCGCTGTACGATAATTACCATTTGTTAATTGAACCCCGGCAATCCCTTTAAGCTTCCTCCATCTGCCGGAACCAAATTGTTTTCGAAGTCGTTTTATATCATGAATACTGCTTCCTACAGCAATAATTTCAACCTGTTCAATTCTTCCTGTTATCTGAAAGTGAAGCATAGTGTCATTTCTTGAAATTCACTTCAGCCTCAGAAGCACGCACATACATGGGGGCGGCAGTGGCCGGATTCATAATCCTGCCCGCAACCAGCATTTCTGCCGCTAAATAACCGACTCGTGCGGCCATGGGATATGATAAAAGTGCCGGAACCAGGCGTGCGTTTTTGATTTGAGAAAAGGTCTCATGGTAGGTGTCAACTCCTGACCCTGCCAGGATAACAGACTCACTGATCAGGGCTGCAAGCTGTCCAGGCCGGATCGCTTCAACCGGGCCAGCAGGTTCGGGGCGGTAGTCTTTGCCTGGCAGGTAACAGGCCGCATACACCTCCTGTTTGCGGGCATCCAACAGACACCAGAGGGGACGATCAATCAATGGAAAAGAGAGAGCCATGACATCCAGGGTCGGCACCCCAAGCAGGGGAACATCCGCAGCCATGACAATCCCCTTGGCTGCGGCCATGCCGATGCGCAGTCCGGTAAAGGAACCAGGACCCAAACTGACCGCAACCCCGTGCAGGTCGCCCCACTCCTTCCCGGCAGCCTGCATGACCCATTGTACAGAACCCAGCAACCTCCGGGAATGGCTGACCTCGGGCTGTGCCGTGGCCTCGGCCAGTAGCCGGCCATTTTCAACTCCACCCCTGGTCAGGGCCACACTGCCGCAGCCGGTTGCTGTTTCAATGGAGAGGATCAGGAAGCGCTCATCCATCGCTGCACTATTCGCGCAATATCATTATAAAAGACAAAGATCATCAGTGAACCCAACAGTCCCATGCCCACCTGCTGGGCCCGGATCATGGCATTTTCTCCAAGGGGTTTGCGGCGAACAGCCTCTATGGAAAGGAAGACCAGATGACCACCATCCAGCACCGGAATGGGCAGCAAATTGAGAATACCGAGATTAATCGACAACAGAGCCGTAAAACTGACCAGGTTCAGCCAGCCAGCCTTCATCTGCTCACCGGCAATCTCCGCAATTCGGATGGGGCCGCCAAGCTCAGAGGCCGGAATGAGACGCTGAAACATCATCTTAATGCCGTTAATGGTCATCACGGAAAGATCCCAGGTCTCGACAAAGGCGGCCTTGAGTGCGGCAGGAGGTGATTTCTTCTCCATCTTGATCTCACCACCATTCATTATCCCCAGCAGATACCGTTCAACCACCTCTCCTTCTGGTCGATCAATTTTTGTCAAAACAGGGGTGGCCTTAATGTCCATTTCCTCGCCCCCGCGTTCAATGGAGACAGTGAGTTCCCTGCCTTGGGAACTGTTGACCAGGGCAGGGATATTCAACCAGGACTTGACCTTGAAGCCATTCACCGACAGTACCCTGTCCCCCTGCTGCAGACCAGCTTTTTCCGCTGCGGAGTCCACTGCAACCTCGTCAATCACCGGAGCCATAGGCCGGGGCATTTCGATAAAAATAAACAGCATCCAGAAGATAAAGACCGCAAACAAGAGGTTAAAGAGCGGGCCTGCAACAATAATACCAAAACGCTGCAGCACCGTTTTATGGGTAAAAGAGACCTCTTTGTCCACCTCCTCGACCTCGTCTCCGGGTTGTTCTCCGTACATCTTGACATAGCCACCCAGGGGAAAGGCAGAGATCAAATACTCGGTCTCACCCCATTTCTTGCCGATCAACTTATTGCCGAAGCCCAGGGAAAACTTGAGTACCCGCACTCCGCAGAACTTGGCAATAAGGAAATGACCAAGCTCATGGACAAATATGAGTACTCCTAAAACGAGTATAAAAGAAAAAAGTGAATTCATTCTGTTGGGTATTGATTTTAATGTTTATTATATGACAGCCAGGGTTTCAACTTCCCGGGCAGCAAGGGTACGGGCTCGGCTATCAGCGGCCAGGATAGCTTCAAGGTCAAGGTCGTCACCAACCTCGAAGTGTTCCAAGGTTGCAGCAACCACCCTGACAATATCAGTAAAGCCGATGCTCTCAGCAAGAAAGGCAGCCACTGCGACCTCGTTGGCAGCATTAAGGACTGCCGGTTTAACCCCGCCCTCTTCCAACACACTGTATGATAGTTCCAGAGCCGGAAAACGATCATAATCCGGCTTTTCAAAACTGAGATTTCCACAGTCGGCCAGACAGAGCCGGGACAGACCCAGCTCAACCCGTTCTGGATAGGAGAGAGCATAGGCAATGGGAATACGCATATCCGGGATACCCAGCTGAGCCACCACGGAACCATCAATATACTCCACCAGGGAGTGGACTATGGATTGGGGATGCACCACAACCCGGATACGTTCAGGGGGTACTGCAAAGAGCCAGCATGCTTCAATAACCTCCAGCCCCTTATTCATCATGGTTGCGGAATCAATGGAGATCTTCTGCCCCATATCCCAGTTGGGATGGGCCAGAGCCTGGGCAGGGGTTACGTCTCCCAGCTGATCTCCGGGCATGGTGCGAAAGGGACCACCCGATGCTGTGAGAATAATCATCCCCACATCGCTGCGCCTGCCAGCCTCCAAGGCCTGAAAGATGGCTGAATGTTCCGAATCAATGGGCAGCAGGGCTACTCCGTGTTTGCGTACCTCTTCCATGACCAGGCGACCGGCCATGACCAGGGTTTCCTTGTTGGCAAGCCCAATATCCTTGCCTGCCCGAATGGCATCCAGGGTGGGCAGTAACCCTACGGCTCCCACCACTGCAGAAACCACCATATCGGCATCTTCAACCGTTGCGACCCGGCAGTTTCCTGCGTCTCCGTGCAGAATCCTGTCTTGGTAGGAGATGGGTAACAGCTTTGCAAGCTGGGGGATTAACGACTCCTCTGCCACTGAAACCCATTGGGGTGCAAACTCTTCCACCTGTGCGGCAAGTTCTTTGATATTACGCCCGGCAGAGAGTCCGACAATGGAAAATCGATCCGGAAATGCGCGTACCACGTTGAGAACATTCTTGCCTATGGAGCCGGTGGAGCCAAGCAGGGAAAGTCTTTTTACTCTCGTTGCATCTTTTTCGTCAGTCGCTTTTTCGTCAGTCATGAGCCAAGAACTCCAAAGGTAAGCAGGGCATAGCGCAGGGGCGCGGTGCGCGGAAAGCTGTAAGTCCCAGAAAGCAGCCTTCCAGGGGCGCCGAGAATGGTACCGGAAACCTTGT
>DAOVTM010000330.1 GCA_030633145.1 Desulfobulbaceae bacterium | reverse complement strand
TGCGGGAAAACAAGGCACCAATGGCCTTATTTTCCCTGGCTGCCTTTCTTGTTCTTGCCCTGGGAACAAGTCTCTCTCTTTCCGTTGCAGGGCTGATCGCCATGCTGCTCCTGATTATCGGTCGGGTTCTCCACATTGATGAGGTCTATCAGGCCGTGGAATGGAAAACCATCTTTCTGGTTGCCGGCCTTATTCCCCTGGGATTGGCCTTTGAAAAAACAGGTGCTGCCAATTATCTGGCAGCCCTGGTTCTCCAGCAGATGTCCGACCTTTCCAGTATGGGGCTCTACCTGATTATGGCTGTGCTGGCCTCATTTTTTGCCATGTTTGTCTCCAATGTGGGAACCACGGTGCTGCTTGTTCCCATAGCCATGAGCATAGCCCAGCAGATCGGGGCGGATCCCTTAACCTCCGGCATGGTGGTGGCGATTGCCTCCATTAACACCTTTATCCTGCCCACCCACCAGGTCAACGCTCTGATTATGCAGCCGGGTGGTTATGTAACCGCCGATTATATGCGGGTTGGAGCGGGTATGATGGTGATGTTTTTTATTATTCTGATGACCATGCTGTGGCTTTTTTATTAAACACTAAGGAACTAAGGAACAGGAGCAAAATCATAATAAGTTTGCTTAACTCTGTAGCCATGTCCGGGATTGAATGAAGAAACGTCTGACCATTGTCCGCTATCTCAAGATGCTTTACTATCGAGTCATCCGCCTGCGCGATGATCCATCCACCCTGGCTCAGAGTTTTGCTTTTGGGTCTTTTGTTGGTGCCATCCCGCTTATGCCGATCCAGACGATCCTCCTCATTCCCCTGACTATTGCCCTGCGGTTGAACACCTTTGTTGCGCTGATCGCATCCGCCCTGATCAGTAACCCTCTGACCTGCATTCCCCAGTACTACCTCTGTTGGTGGGTTGGTAACCATGTATTGCCTGACTGGGTCCAATGGCACCAGCTCAAAGAAGCCCTCTTGCGAATTCGTGAACAGGATATTATTGACAGTTTTTACTCTCTAACACATCTTGGATTTAAGACATTTACCGTTCTACTCACCGGAGGTTTTCTCCTGGGGTTGCTGATTACGCCGTTTAGTTATTGTCTCTCTCTGATAATTATCAGGAGCATCAAGAACGCCCGTTTAAGGAGACATCGTTTGAATTGATTCATTACAATTCTTGGCTACCAACTTTAGCCGAGACATTTCCGCACCACTCTCGTTCCTACGCTCCAGGTAAGCGAGCCTGCGAGACTCCGTCTGTGGGAACGTAACCCGGACGCTCCTGCGTCCTGATGAGACCGCTGGAGCGGTCATTCAAGGTTCCCACGCAGGAGCATGGGAACCAGAGAAAGGTTATCTGGCTGAAGTTACGTCTTGTCTCGCCTTAAGTTTGTAGCCCAATTCTTGAATGCAGGTTCGAATACAGTGCATAACCTGCTTATTTTTTTACAGTAATTAATATTTTAGAGTGACCTATGGTAGAGCCGTTAAATGTGTCTGACATCCAGGGTAAGCGGAAAAAAATCGCAACCCTGGTTGAAGGGAAGAGTTTTGTACGGACAATCACACTGTTGATTTTTTTAAACTCCGTGACCCTGGGGCTGGAAACTAATTCACTCATGGTTGAGCAGTACGGCAGCCTGTTGTTCGCGATTGACAAGGTTATCCTGCTTATTTTCAGCCTGGAGATTCTTCTCAAGCTGTATGCCTATCGCCTCCAGTTCTTTCGCTCTGGATGGAACATTTTTGATTTCTCTATTGTCAGTATTGCCTGGGTTCCAGCTATTGGCCCCTTTTCCATCCTTCGCGCCTTCCGGGTGCTGCGGCTGTTTCGGTTGCTCTCGGTGGTGCCGCAGATGCGTCGGGTGGTTGGGGCGTTGCTCCATTCCATTCCAGGTATGTTGTCGGTGGCCGGTATCCTGAGCCTGATTTTTTATATCTGCGCAGTACTGACCACCTCTCTGTTTGGTTCCCATCCTGATCCACAGATGCAGGAGTGGTTTGGTTCCATCAGTTCCTCGCTCTATACCCTGTTCCAGGTGATGACCCTGGAGAGCTGGTCCATGGGGATTGTGCGACCGACCATGGAGTTGTTTCCTCTGTCCTGGATATTCTTCCTGCCCTTCATCATTGTTACCAGTTTTGCGGTCTTGAACCTCTTTATCGGTATTATTGTCGATGCCATGCAAACTGCCCAGACGGATCCAAGGGAGAATGATCTAAAGGAGATCAAGGAGTTTACCCATCTGGAGCTTGCTGATTTTGACAATCGTTTTGACAGGCTGCACAGGGAGATCAAATCATTACAGGATTTAATCACTCAACAGAGTAAGGGCAGAAGGAGTTCAGAAAAATAAAGAGCTGTTTCAGTAAGGAATCAGGCACTGAACAGAGAATGCGTTCAGAGTCAGTGGAATAAACCGTCCGGGATTGACCCGGCTGGACAATCATTTTATATCAAAAGAAAAAAGGAGAAGTAATGAGTAATCTTGTTGTAGTCACCTTTGAAGAAGAGGCAATCGCCTTTGAGATGCGAGCCGAGCTGGTCAGGATGCAGAAAGAATATCTGATCGAGATGGAAGATGTCGTAGTCGTCACCAAAGACGAAAAAGGCAAAACCAAGCTGCATCAGGCTGTAAACCTTACCGCTGCCGGTGCTGTCGGCGGCAGCTTCTGGGGGATGCTGATCGGGTTGATTTTCCTGAATCCACTTCTCGGCATGGCAGCCGGCGCCGGGGCTGGAGCTATCTCCGGGGCATTATCAGACATAGGAATTAACAATGAAACCATGAAGGAGATGGCCGAATCATTCAATCCTGGTGGTTCTGCCATCTTTGTCCTGGTCAGGAGTTCAAACAGGGAGAAAGTGCTGGAACGGCTTGAGGTTTTTGCCGGTAAGGGGAAGGTGTTTCAAACATCCCTGGCCAAGGATCGGGAAGATGCCCTGCGGGAAGTATTGGAAAGAACCCAGATAGCATAATCAGGGGGGAACAGTCATGTTCCGGTATTTTTGCCGGGGCATGATTGAACAGTTTTGTGCTGTTTGTTGTTCATTCTCTGATTATAAGCATAGAAAAAAACAACCATTCAATACAGTATCGAGTACAGAAATCATCACACCATTTTTAACTATTCTTTATACAATTATGTTCCTTGAAGTGTTCATAACCGGAATAAAAAATTTAAAGCACAAAAATTAACTACCCATGGAATTTACAAATAATACCCTTGCCTTACAGTCCTTTATCACCATAACCCTTGCCATTATTGTTTTGTTTGTCGGCAAAGGGCTGAACTTCCGTTTTGCCTTTTTACGCAATTTCAACATTCCGGAACCGGTGGTCGGTGGTCTGCTGTTTTCTATTCTTTTTGCTATTATCTACGTCGTCTTTGGCATTACAGTGGAATTTGACATGAAAGGCAGAGATATCATGCTGGTCTATTTCTTTACCACCATTGGCCTTAACTCCAATGTCAGGGATCTGGTAAAAGGCGGAAAGCCCCTGATTATCCTGCTCACGGCAACCATTCTTTACATGGTCATTCAGAATGCGGTAGGTATATCGGTTGCCTCTCTATTCGGCCTGAATCCCTTGGTGGGCATGTTAGGAGGCACAGTATCGCTGATCGGTGGTCATGGGACGGCAATTGCCTGGGCACCCACCTTTGCTGAGCAGTACGGAATCGACAATGCAATGGAAATGGGCATTGCCTGCGCCACCTTCGGCCTGATCCTGGCAAGTCTCATGGGGGGGCCGATTGCCAGCTTTTTGATCAAGAAACATGATCTTCAATCCACTGAATCAGGGGGACAAGATGTTGGTCTTTCCGATGAGCAGCAAGATACGCAGGTTGATTATTTTTCTTTTTTACATGCAATTTTAGGAATTCATGTAAGTATCTTGATCGGCTTATTGCTCAATGAATCCCTTGAAGAAGCCGGGCTGAAGCTGCCACTCTTTGTCACCTGTCTGTTTGCCGGTATTCTTCTCAGTAGTTTTGCTATCCCCAAAATACGGAAAAAAGTTTTCTGGCTCAACTGGGATTCCAGGGGGATGGCCATGGCGCTTATTGCCGACATCTCACTTGGTATTTTCCTGGCAATGTCGTTAATGAGTATGCAGTTATGGGTAATTGTCGATCTGGCCGGACCTATCCTGGCGATATTAACCGCACAATTTGTTATTGCCGCATCCATAACCTTGTTTGTGATCTTTAAAATAATGGGCAGCAGTTACGATGCCGCTGTAATCTGCTCTGGTTTTGGCGGCATTTCTCTGGGATCAACCGCAACGGCCATGGCCAATATGACGGCAGTGACCAAGCGTTATGGTGCCTCGCATCTGGCATTTGTGATTGTGCCTCTGGTCTGCGCATTTTTTATTGATCTGGTAAACGTGTTTTTGATCCAGACATTGCTCAGGTTTTTTGGTTAGGAATGAAAGTTAAAATGGATTGAACATAATTTGTTCTACCATATTTAGACATAGTAACTCGATAGTAATTCCGATTTTATTTTGTGTAAAGTTCTCTTGTTCCCAAGCTCCAGCTTGGGAACGCAACTTGGAAGCTCCAGCTTCCTGTAGTAATTCGTGAAGCTGGAGCTTCTAAAAAAATGTTCCCAAGCTGGAGCTTGGGAACAAGAATCCCGCCCGTAGGTCGATAAGTCCATAGTAATTCCGATTTTATTTTGTGTAAAATTATCAGTGGTCAGTGACTGAAAACTGCACACTGATAGATAAGCGCAACGCAGTGGAGACTTCGACTGACAACTCAGACCGGCAAACGTCCAATTTTTCTCTTGTTGCCATGTATAGAAGGGTTGCAGTCAATAT
>DAOVTM010000164.1 GCA_030633145.1 Desulfobulbaceae bacterium | reverse complement strand
TTGTTCTATCCAGGAGTCGGAATTTTCACGGAAAAACTGTTGAAAGGATGTGAGGAGTTTGTGTATGTCCAAATGGTTATCCTGGGTAAGATACCATTCCTGCTGTTCCGGGATGGTTTCCTGGGTGGAAACCGTCAGCTCACGGGGGATTATTTCCCGATAAATTCTATTGCTGATTCTGACTTGGGGACGGCGGATGATAAGGCCAAGATCTTCCAGATATTGCAGGTCATCATCAGGTATCAACAACCCTGTCTCATGCCCTGCCAGCAGAGCGGAAATGGTTTGCCGGACTCGTGGTTCCCGTAGTTTGTCCGTCAGTTGATCAAGATGTGTTGCCCGTGATTGTATTAACCGCTCACGGGCTTCCCAATACTGATTCAACGTGATAGGAGCTTTCCTGTTTCTGGCTGATTTATTTTCCCAGGTCATTTCATGGCCCATGGCATTGACCAGCCAGGGTTGCCCATTGCTGTCCTGCCACAGCTCTTCAAGAATTCCCGGCTTGAATTCCTGTCCTGTTGCCTCGGTATGCTGCATGTATAAGGCCTTTATCTCGTCAAAAACGAAGTTTCCAAGACGTAATGATTTTGCCTTGATATTGAAGGCTGATCCGCCGGTTATTATATCCCCGTCTGAGCGGTGAATCCGGTAATCCTTGATATCACGCAGGCCGCATAAGACTATGCTTTGTGGAAAGAAATCAGGTCGTTGATTATAGCCGGAACGGATTTGACGCAGCAGGGATATCAGGGTGTCTCCCACCAGGGCATCAGCTTCATCGAGAAAAAGAACTGTGGGGCGGTTGCTTATTTCCGCCCAGAAGGTCAGCATTCTGTTGAGGCGATCTCCACCTGTTACCTTGTGGCCGGAGGTGTGCAGCCAGTCGTTTAACCGGTCTTCTTGCAGATAAATTCTTGCTGCCTGGGCAATGGCACTGCAAACCGTTTCCATACCGGAATCAACATTATTTCTTGCAGCTTGCGCCCCCTCAATGTTTGCATAAAGAACATGATATGTTCCGACATCATTTAAATTGTGCATCATTGCCAGTAAAATACTGGTTTTACCGGTTTGCCTGGGGGCATGGAGGAGGAAATACTTCTCGCTGGCAATAAGATGTTGTATATCTTCCCAGTCGATCCGCTGCTGGAAAGGAATCATATAGTGAAGATTTTTGCGTACAGGCCCGGCTGTATTAAAAAATTTTTCCATTTTATGCGACTTTACCCGTTAAATACTTGTCTGTTGTATTTGCGTTTTTTGCACCGGATTAGTTGTGATAATATGAAAAGAGTTTACCCTGTGGGGACTCTCTGTCAAGCAAAATACCATTTTGTCGGCCCGTGATTTCCGTTTGGATTTAATAGATACTCATTTCATTGCGGTTTTTCCATTATGCGGGTATATTGGATAGATCCGTTACCTGAGATTTTTGTATCATAATTACGAAAGTGGCTGAATACTCTGTATGAAAATTTGATTGTTTTTCTGCTTACGGGATGCAAAAAAATATTTGATAATAATATGTTGAAGAACAGCATAGGTAATTAAGCAAGAACAGATTATAACTCATTATAAGGAATGAACATTCAAGTAAAAAAAGCATTAATCGTCGGAGTTTCCGGCCAGGACGGTTCCTATCTTGCCCGACTCCTTTTAGAAAAGGGCTACACGGTCTATGGAACCTCCAGAGACGCGCAGATGTCTCTCTTTACCAACCTCAAGCTGCTGGGAATTCAGGATCAGGTAAAGGTTCTCTCCATGGCAATCAACGATTTTCGTAGTGTGCTGCAGGCTATTGCCGAGGCAGAACCGGACGAGATCTATAATCTGGCAGGCCAGACCTCTGTTGGACTCTCCTTTGCCCAGCCGGTGGAGACCATGGAGAGCATCAGTGGCGGAACGCTTAACCTGTTGGAGGCAATCCGTTTTTACGGTAAGCCGATTAAACTGTACAATGCCTCCTCCAGTGAATGTTACGGGGATACCGGAACCGGCTGTGCGGATGAGACAACCACCTTTCATCCAAGCAGCCCCTATGCCGTTGCCAAGGCTTCTGCCTTTTGGCTGGTGGATAACTATCGCTCAGCCTATGACCTCTTTGTTTGCAGTGGGATTCTCTTTAACCACGAGTCACCCCTGCGACCGTCCCGTTTTGTCACCAAGAAGATCGTTTGTGCTGCCTGCCGAATTGCGGGGGGAAGTGATGAGAAACTGGTACTGGGCAACACGGATATATGGCGCGACTGGGGCTGGGCACCAGAATATGTAGAGGCCATGTGGTTGATGTTGCAGCACGAGCAGCCTGATGATTATGTCATCGCCACCGGCGAGAGTAACAGCCTGCGAGATTTTGTCGCAGCGGTCTTCAGCACCCTGGATTTGGACTGGCAACAATACGTTACCAGTGATCCAGCCTTGTATCGACCAGTGGATATTAAGCATAGTTGCGGCAATGCTGAGCGAGCCAGGTGGGTACTGGGCTGGAAGGCACGTTATACGATGGGGGATGTGGCAAAAGGTATGGTGGAGCATGAGATGAAAAGGATACAACTGGTGTCGGCTTGAGCAGGAAGTCTATTGTGATCCATGGTCCGTCTAATATATCCCGCCGCGGTGGTGCAGCACGATATGGACAGCAATTATTACAATATATGCAGGGCGAGGGAAAGGAGTCGCTTGTCGGCCATGATCTCTATTATCCAGGATTGAGCCTGAATAATGATGATAGTCATTCTCCAGAGGAATGGATACATGGATTAACGGGAAGGTTGAAGCATATCATTTACCGAACCATGCCACCGGTTCTGTATGACCAGTTGCTGAGACTGTATGAAATAGCAGGGAAGGATGGAAGCAATGCGGATTACAAAGTAGCTCGTGCAGCGGTATCCCCCTGGCAAAGAGCGGGTACCCCTGTTCTTCTCCATGAATTAATGAATTTTGATATCATAGGAGATATTGGCACGTTAAGTCCGTCGCCCCGTTTCAAGCTGGTTGTAACCTTTCTGGATATTCAGGATTGTTTTTATCCGGAAAATTTTCGTGTGGTCAATTTAAATTCACGTCGTTTACTGTATAGTTATTTCAAGGATCGGGCGGATTGTTTTTTAGCGATTTCCCATTTTACTAAACAGACAATGGTTGATCGGCTGGGGATAGCAGCGGAAAAAATAAAGGTCATCCATCTTGCCGCAGATGCTATGCCGCAATACCAGCCAACCGAGAGTGACAAGAGCTGGGCAGCATCTTTTGGACGATACCTGTTGTATCCTGCCAAACCGTTTTTTCATAAAAACCATGCGTTTTTAATCTCTGCTCTGGGGAAACTGCACCAGGCGTGTGAAAAGGGTGGATTGCAACTGTTATTGACTGGCGGTGTCAGCAAGAAGGATATCCAGCATTTAAACAGGATAAGTGCTGATAATAATGCGCAGAACATTGTCCAGATTTTAGGATTTGTATCTGAAACCCGACTCCATGCGCTCATTAAAGGAGCGGAATATCTGGTTTTTCCATCGTTTTTTGAAGGATTTGGAATGCCTGTCCTTGAAGCTATGACCCTGGGTTGCCCTGTGCTGGCGAGTAATGCCGGTTCATTGCCCGAGGTTGGCGGGGATGCTGCAGTTTATTTTGATCCGCGATGTGAGGATGAGCTGATAGCCCTGCTGGATCAAGTAGTGCAGGAGAAAGGTCTGGTAAGGGAGGCTATGATCGAAAAAGGGTATCGCAATTGTCAACGGTTTAGCTGGCGGAAAACGTGTGAGGCAACGACTGCAGTGTATAAGGAGTTACTTGGTTCTATGTAACTGTGGGGAGCATGGTTTAGCCAAATGTTTAATGCCAGATTTTTAATGCCAAATCCTTACAGTGTCTGAAAAATCACAGTTTATTAATATGAGAATATCAGTATAATATGTCTATTTTAAAAGAAAAAATTAGTGATGAGCGGCTTTCTGAGTTTTTTGACCAGGCATACTGGTTCCACACCATCGACTTGGGAAACGGCAGAGCCACAAAGGGTGTTTATGACGTTCGGCCAATTGTTGATTTGCATGGTTTTGAAGACTCTTTAGCCGGGAAATCTGTCCTTGATGTTGGTACCAGTGACGGATTTTACGCCTTTGAGTTTGCCAAAAGAAATGCTGACAGTGTCCTTGCCGTTGACACAAACGTGTATGACGGTTCCGTACCCACAGACGTGTCACCGGCCAAGATGGGTAAATATGTAAAAAAATATTCCCGTGAAAAAGAAGAGTATGAGAAATTCCATGACATTTTTTCTGCGCTTGGGTTAAACGGATCAAATAAGCTCATTGTGCTGGCCGACTATCTCGATTCCATTGTAACCTTTCAGCAAAATTCAATATATGAACTTGCGGAAATGGGCAGCACTTTTGATTTCGTATTTTGCGGAGGCTTATTTGGTCACTTGAAGCACCCCTTACTGGGAATGGAACAACTGCGTGCGGTTACCTCCGAGAAGTGCATCATCACTCTGAATGGTTCACTGCCGATATCTCAGGGGCTTTGCGCAAAAGTCAGGCAGAAAATTGGTCGCATCTTTCTGAAAACGATAGGCGTGTATGATTATTTTTCAGAAAACGAGCATGATCTGGTTTTGCAGTACATCGGCAATCAGGCAGGGGGTACGTTTTTTGAGATTCACCCGTCAGCATTTCGTGAGATGCTGCTGGCATCCGGTTTTAGAAGTGTGGAAATCAAGGGTGATTATGAACTGGTTGATGGTCGCCTGGATGAACCGCAGAGAGGCGCAGTGTTTCATTGCCTTGTATGAACACTGGTGCCTTAAGCGGGAATCCGGCCAATAAGAAACTATGGTTTTTGAGGGAAATATATACGGATCGTCCCGGATCACAGACTAAACACGCCTTTAACCGCAGTCTGGAAGAGGCTGGTATTCGTGGGATTCACCATCAACCTTCCTCTCGGATAACTACGGTTGGTATGTACCTGGATCATAGGGATCTGTTGCGCAATTTTTTTCAGATTCCTGGACACGCCTTTATCATAGCCCTTGAATGGCATTATGAGGAGCGGCTTTTCCCGATTTGTTTTTTTGGGGAGGTCGTCCCCTTGTGTTTTGACTGCTGGCCAAAGGATTATAAACTGCTGCTAGCACTGTTTCGCAGACATCGAATCCGGATTGCATTTTTCACTGCCAGGCAGTCCTGTGAGTATTTTCAGCAGCAGCTGCCGGACATGGTATGTTTTTGGCTCCCGGAGGCCGGTGATCCCGCAGAATACCGCTACCATCGCCCCCTGCGTGAGCGCACCATTGATGTCCTGGAACTGGGCAGGCGATCAGAACAATTTCATGATGCGATTCGGGAGCAGCTATCTCAGGCAGGGTATGTACACAGCTTTCGTGCTGACGGGGAGCGGCGTATCTTTCCGACCCGCTCCGACTTGATGGAGGCATGGGCGGATACGAAGATATCCATCTGTTTTCCAAAAACAATGACTGATCCGGTGCGATCCGGCGGCGTAGAAACGGTTACCTTCCGCTATTTTGAATCCATGGCCTCATGCTGCCTTATCGTTGGCCATTGTCCTGCTGAATTAGAGGGTCTTTTCGGCTATAATCCAGTGGTTGAGGTTGATATGGACAATCCGGCAGGGCAGCTTCTCTCTGTCCTGGACAATATTGATTCGTATCAGTCGCTGGTGGAAAAGAATCGCAGGCGAATGATTGAAGTTGGCTCTTGGGACGTGCGGGTGCAAACGATGCTTTCTACACTGTCAACACTGGGATATCATGTTTGAAATTGATCTGTTCACAAAGCCCTCCCTGGTTCTGCAGCAACCCTGCGCTCCGGCGGAGATGAAATTTTTTGCGCCATGAACATGCGGGTAAACGAAAAAATAAAGATCAACTTTGGGTGGTTGATGGCTGCTGTGGTGTCAGCCTGTGTTTTACTCTGGCTCCAGAGACGCTGCTGTTCTCTTCATCCCGGTCGGCATATGACAACCTATTGGTTCTATTACTGGAATTTTTTCTTGATCGAACCCGGTTCCAGGCCCCTCATGCTATTTCGTACACCTATGACCCCGCTTTTTTTCGGCTTTCTTTTTGACCTGTTTGGATCGGTTGGCGTGCAAACCGTATTATCGGTACTTTATGTGGCCTGTCTTGTAACGGTATGGGCAATCGGTTCCCGTCTGTCTCTCTGGGTCGGTTTTCTGGCGTTGCTATTATTGGGGTTGGATATCCAGTATTATTACTGGTTTTTCAGTGTGGGCTCTGAAAGTCCACAGAGCTTTCTTCTTGTGTTCTGGCTGGCCTATGCATTTTTTACCTTCCGCAAAGCAAAAGCACGATATTGGGTTCTGCACGCTCTGGTTGTCTGGTTGTTGATCTTGAACAGACCGGGGAATCAGGTGATGGTACTTTGCGCTTTTTTTCCTCTGTTGAATTTCGGGATTGCCTGGAAACGACGTGTGGTTCTCTTCCTGGTATTTTTGCTCTCTTACGGAGTCTGCCATCTCTCGTATGCTTCGTTTAACTATGCAAGACTTGGTGTATTTCAGATTTCAACACTTGGAAACGCCCATCTGCCGTTTTACCGGGTTTATCTCCAGGACGGCATGATCCGTCCGGAAAATGGACCAAAGAGTGAGGAGCTCGCCCAGTTAGTGGAGAGAGAAATTCTGCCTACGGATTTGTTCAGGAAGTATCAAATTGACAAGGATATTTTTTTCAGGATGCCCTCTCAGAGGATGTATAATACCCTGATAGGAGCGGTGGATAAGACCTATGGCTGGGATCATCAATGGCTTATCCTGCGTCAGGCCGCCATGGAGGCGGCCTATGCGAATCCCCTTGAATTTATGCTGACCTATCTCGATCATGTACGAGATGTTTTTTATGTGAGAGGTGACGGCAGGTATGATTTTAGTTTGTACAACAGGACAAAGCCGGACTATAATACGTTTCGCCAGGAAAGGTATCGTTTGTATGAAAAGTCCGGGCTACCGATTCCATCCGAAGATGACCTTATCCCCAGATCAACGATAGTGTCCGTTGGCAACGGTCAGGAGGATTACCGCAGCCAGACGTTATTTCACGCTAAGAACCCTCCTGTTGACTGGACGTTCCCGGATCGTCATTGCAGTTATCGCTGGGGAGATGTTTTCGATATTTACGGGATCGGATTTCCCTTTACATTTGTTTTTATCTGTTTGGGACTCTTCGGCATTACGCTGTCTCTGATGAGAAAGGTTTATTTCGTCAATGTTGAGATGCTGTGCATTGCCGCAGTTTCCTTTGTGACCCTGGCCGCAACTCTAATGGGTTCGGTGCAAATTCCATTCAGATTTCCATTTGATTCTATTTATATTCTGCTGGGGTGTTTTGGTCTTTACGGGGTGGTGCATTGTTTTGGATTTAAGATAGATAGGACATCTTGAACACTCTAAACAGTGGTGGAAATTTAGCAACATGCTTAATTAACAGGAAATTTTATTTATATCTACAATAACAGATGACTCCTTTAAGAACCGATTTTAAAAAACTTTCAATTGTTATACCTGTGTACAACGAGCGGGAGACGTTACGAGAAGTAGTAGAGCAGGTTCAGGCTGTCCAGATTCCTCTTGGCAAAGAAATAATTCTTGTAGATGATTGCTCAACAGATGGCACCAAAGAGGTAATTGAAAGCGTATTGTGTGATGAAAAGTGTGATGAAAATTTAGTAAAAATTTATCATTCTGAAAACAAGGGTAAAGGGGCAGCACTTCGTGCCGGCATTGACGCTGCTTCAGGTGATATAATCCTGATACAAGACGCTGATTTGGAATATGATCCTAAAGATTATCCTCGATTGCTCCAACCCATTCTTGAGGGAAAAGCAGATGTCGTCTATGGTTCACGGTTTGTAGGTTCCGAGGCGCATCGAGTACTCTATTTCTGGCATATGATTGGCAATAGAACTCTAACATTGTTGTCGAATATGGTTACAAACCTGAATCTAACTGATATGGAAACATGCTATAAAGTGTTTCGTAGAGAGATTATTACTCAACTGGATTTACGAGAAGATAGGTTTGGTTTTGAACCGGAGGTTACAACAAAAATTTCCAGGCTTGGGTGTAGAATATATGAGGTAGGTATCTCTTACAATGGGCGTACTTATGATGAAGGAAAAAAAATAGGATGGAGAGATGGCTTGAGTGCCTTACGTTGTATAATAAAATACTCGCTATGGAAGATCCATAAAAAATAATCGTTCCAATTCAAACTGAATAATGTAAATATTCGGTTATCTTTTGGGCATCCTTCATACATTTGTAAAAATAGTTGACACTTTCGAGGTTGCTGCCACTTTCTGGTGCGTAGGTAAGCGAGGCACGAGACTCCGAAACGCACCCTACCCGAATGCCGTGCATTCAACGAGGTAGGGTGCATTTTATGCACCAGCAAGGATTTGGCTTAACAAAAAAATGTCAGGTAAGCGCAGACTCCGACCGGTATATGAAGGATGCCATTTTTTGTATGTAAAAATAGGGTTATCGTAGGTCGTA
>DAOVTM010000061.1 GCA_030633145.1 Desulfobulbaceae bacterium | reverse complement strand
GGTTTCTTCCTACCTGAATATGATGATTTTTATCTTTTTTTTACACCAGGATACGCAAGCAGCGACTTTATAGTTGATCAGTTAGAGAAAATTTGGCGTGAAATTCAAAACAAATACGGCGTTGAGGCTCTAATAATTAATGCTGATAACGGTATGGAAAACAGCAGTTCGAGGACACAGTTCATAAAAAGGCTTGTCGAGTTTGCCGGTCTGTATCATATAACAATAAAATTGGCATATTACCCTCCTTACCATAGTAAATACAATCCTGTAGAACGAGTGTGGGGTGTGTATGAGAATCATATTTGTGGAGATATTATGGATACCGTTGAAACAACTATCAAATTTGCCGAGAGTATGACGTATAATAGCAAAAAGCCGTTTGTCAAATTGACTGAGCAAGTGTATCAAACAGGAGTAACAGTATGCAAAGAGTCTATGGAAAAATATAATAAATTTGTTGAGCGTATGCCCTCGTTAGAGAAATGGTTTTTGACTATTTCGCCTGGCTATTTCAGGTAATTATTTTCGATTTTCCATAGCATCTATTTGTCAGGTTGTAACATCGTGAAAGTAATGGTGTGTTCAATTATCGATAAAAATGCCTGGTACTGGGTGTAATTCCTAACAGTTTCATACATATAGTCTCGAAGGATCGGAAAACTAAAGTTTTTGTGGGAATTGCTCTTACTTGAGACTGTTTTTGACCACACGGCATCATGTTCCATGTAATTGGATGATTATTTTTTTCCATCTCCCTTACTTTAATGAAACACTTCATTCATTGAGGAAGCAGAGAATATATTGAGGCTCCACTTCTCTAAAGCACCAGCTTCCGCCTCAGCAATTTTTTGGGTTACCCAGTCAGGCAGGGTGCCAAAACGATGGGTAAGCTGGGCTGTCAGCATTTTTCCCTGTCCTTGCTGCATCCCCTGCTGCATCCCCTGCTGCACACCCAGTTCAACATATTTGTCTATAAAATCCTGCATTACATCCTCCTCAATAAAGCTCTTTTTCAAGATGTCCTTGATCTCAGTTTCATCAAATTTGCTGGTTGCCTTGACAACGTAACGCAATAAGACCTCCAGAATTTCCAATACATCCTGTTTTGCATCAACTTCCTGCAGCAAGGTCAAAATTTCCGGTAATTTATTCCCAAGAGCAGGGTTGAAAATATGTTTCAGAAGCAGGAGCGTTATCCGTTCGAGAACCTCCCCCCTGACCTGATCATCCGACATTGTGGAGAGATCCAGGAGCTGATAGCTGAAATCGGGAATAAACTGGTCAAGATCGTTGCTGTCCGGTTCAATAAGCGGCCTGAATCTTTGGGATACCCGCCATTGTTGCCGCCCATGGTACAGTACCAGCGGCACTATGGCTGGCAGTTTTTTTTCTTTTGGATGCTGTTTCCGGTGTTGTTCCCATATTTTCACCTGGTAGCGCAGTAACTGTAATCCGATCCAGGGGTCGGGTGAACTTTTATGCTCAAAGAGAAAATAGAGGTACATCCTGCCCTGGCGGTGCTGAACCGAATAGAGCAGATCAGAAAAATGATGCTGTAACTCCTTGTCCACATACGAGTCTTTTACCAGAGCCAGTGATTTCATGTCAAGCTGGCACGCAATCCCTTCCGGTAGATACTCCCTGAGAAAACTCGCGGCAATCTCTTTACGGCCAAAGGTCTCGCGGAAAAAGCTGTCGTGCGGATTGATAACTGTACTCATAGATTAACAATACGTTTTCAAGCGGGAAAGAGCAAGAATATTAGGAATTTTTCATTTTTCGATTGACTCGTTTCGATATTCCCCCTGACTCCCTGGCTGGAGCCTGGGAGTCAGAGTAAACATTTTTTCCTCGTTCCCACTGACGGAGTCTCGCAGGATCTCTTACCTGGAGCGTACTAACAAGGGTGATGTTATTCCAGATAATTCTTGACATTTACGGTGGATGGGTATATTTAAAAATTATGAAAAAAAATAAGACTTTTTTGGCATCCTTCATTTGCTATTTGACACTTTTTTCATCAAATAATTCGTGCCGGTGCGTAAAACGCACCCTACATTGTTGCATAAACGGAACTTTGTAGGGTGCATTTTATGCACCAAAAGTGGTTACAACCTCGAAAGTGTCAACTACTTTTGCACCAATATGAAGGATGCCATTTTTTTTATATAGCATCCCCTTCTTAATCCACCAAACCTCATAGATAACAAGCCATGATGATCCAGATAAAAAGGTACGCATTAGTATGTGCGGCAGCAGTTTTTTCCCTGTTGCCGATATCTGTCCAGGCAGTGGACTGGAACCCGTTGCCCGACAGCGGCCAGACCACCTGTTATGATACTGCCGGGAATATCCTTGAACCCTGCCCTGAGATCGGTCAGCCCTTGTACGGACAAGATGGCCAATACAGCGGTCTGGCCATGTTTTTTACCGATAATGGCAACGGCACAGTCACGGACAGCAACACAGGTCTGGTCTGGCAGCAGAACACAGCGGATACTGATTACAACGGAAGTGTAAATTCTTCAGACCAGCTCCCTTGGCAGGATGCGCTTGACTACTGCGCCAACCTCTTCTTTGCGGGCCATAACAACTGGCATTTGCCTGAGATATTTGAGTTGCGATCCCTTGTTGAATCAGATCGCTATAATCCGGCCATTGACCGGGTTTTTTCCTGCAATTCGTCGATTTACTGGTCGGCTACTTCCCTCGCAGCAGCTAACACGGCCAATGCCTGGGGACAGGATTTTGACACTGGCCGTAGTGTTGCTGCCCTAAAGTCCGATAGTTTATATGTTCGTTGTATTCGTACCGGACTATAACTGGTAGTTTGATACTTTGCTTATTTATTCTTAACCCCTGAACAGGCTCGGTTCGGGATGGAGATTCAATGATACCAATGGAGAAGAGAATGAAACAGTGGCAGAGGATTTTGTTTGTCACCATGTTCCTGTTCCTGTTCTTGTTGCCAGCCAATTCGGCCCATGCCATCGGGCCATACCAAAAGAATTTATTCGGAACAGTTCTGGATGACGGTACAGGTCTGGAGTGGCAGCACAGTGATGACGGCACACTCCGAACCTGGGAGAGTGCCTTAGCCTATTGCGAGGGGTTGACCCTGTCATATTATGATGACTGGCGGTTGCCCAGTCGGCGGGAACTGTCCTCCATTGTTGATTTTTCCAGCTATTTTCCGGCCATTGACGGGGTATTTTCCAGCAGACCAGAGTATTACTGGTCGGCTACCACCTATGCGTATAGCACGAGCCGTGCTTGGATTCTGGGTTTTTATTCTGGCTCGGTCGCTGGTTCCAAAAAGACCACTAATTTGTATGTTCGTTGCGTTCGTGCCGGACTATCCAGTGGAACCTTTGACCTTTCGATTATTTTGGACGGCAGCGGCAGCGGAGCTGTGAACATCAACCAGCCCGATGAGACCTGCACCATAAACTGTGCAATGGGGTTTCTTCCGGGCAGCACAGTTACTCTGACTGCGCTGGCGGGATCTGGTTCCATCTTCACCGGCTGGAGCGGAGACTGTTCTGGCACAGGGCTGATCATAACCGTAACCATGGACAGTGCCAAAATCTGTACTGCCGCCTTTAGCAAGGCCGGCGACTGGAATCCGCTGCCCGATACCGGGCAGACGACCTGTTACGATGGTGGCGGAACTGTCATTGATCCCTGTCCCGTACCAGGCGAGTCCTTTTACGGACAAGACACAAATTATAGCGATTCAGCCCTGGCCTATCTTGATCATGGCAACGGCACGGTCACCGATACAAACACTGGCCTGATGTGGCAGCAGAACACCGCAGATACGGATATCAGCGGCAATATAAACTCTTCAGACCTGATTAACTGGCAGGATGCGCTTGACTACTGCGCCAACTTATCCTATGAAGGGGATGATGACTGGCGGTTGCCGTCACGATTTGAGTTACGCTCCATAGCCGATTATGGCAGCATTCATCCGGTGTTTACGTGTCAGTCGTCGAGTTACTGGTCGGATCGCACCTACGCAAATATCACGAGCAGTGCCTGGTATCTGCATTTCTACAATGGCTATGACAGTGCTCATTACAAGAGTAATAGTTATTATGTTCGTTGCGTTCGCGCCGGATTATAAAAGGTGATTTGTCTCTTTGGATATTTGATTTTTTTTCATGGTTCGATATGATCATAACCCCAATTTTAAGGAAATGATGGCATTGGCTATCATAAATTCACCCTGGGAAATCATGGTGCTTGAAGACAAGGACGGAAAGAGTGAATTTCGGAGAAATACGATGAACCACTTGAACAGAGTATTGGTTGTCAATGCGGCTTGGCTGTTGCTTCTTTTGATGAGTATGGCTTCTGCGTACGCACTTGGGCCATACACTGATAATGGAGACACTGTCATGGACACTGCCACCGGATTGGAATGGCAAAAGGCGGGTGACAGTACAACCCGAAATTGGGAGAATGCCCTTGCCTATTGTGAAGGACTGACCTTGGGGAGACATGATGACTGGCGTCTGCCAGACCTGCGTGAACTTGACTCCATAGTTGACTTGAACAGATATACCCCAGCCATTGATCTATTTTTTTCGTGTCAGTCGTCGTTTTACTGGTCGGCTACCACCAATGCGAATCTTACCAGCAATGCCTGGAGACTGAATTTCAACAATGGCAATGTCAGTGTTTGCAATAAGAGCAATAGTTATTATGCCCGTTGCGTACGTGCTTCATTTTTTAACTGGATTCTCTTTTATCCAGCAATTCTGTCGAAAAAACCCTGAGTCACAACCCGGGTGCTGGAGTGTGAGGGAATAGGTTTCGCAAAGTTTTTCGTGATTCATCATGCCTCCTCTTACTCGCTGGAACGTACTATCTTAATCTGCGCACCATTCTTTCTGTCCGGTGTCCATCCGCTGGGGACATCAACCGCTCCAACCCCTTCCTTCGCCTGCGGCACGCTGTACCGGCGTACGTACTTCCTTACCTGTAATATCCTTGTCCTGCAAAACCTGGCTCATGTTTCCAGGTGTGAGACCAGCTCGGCTCAGGTTACTGAATGTTTTTATGCGGGTGCAAACTGTTGAGAAGCTGTACGGTCAAGACATAAAAGGTACATAGGAACTTATTTCCCGTAAAAACCATCACAACCTACCCCGTTGAAACGAACTTCGCTTTCCCTCGCATGGAAAACTATATCAAGAGCCTACTCATGCTTGGTTTGAAAAACAATATTTGATCATTATCAGAAACGGATAATAGATAATAGGAGTATGTAAGGCGTGGAAATCATATTTATAGTTAAAGGATTGTTCGGAATGGCGGCCCTCTCTTTACTGGCCTGGCTTGTCAGTGAAAACAGGGGAAAGGTTCAGATCAGGCAGGTCTGCGGGGGCTGCTGATTAATGTGGTGGCACTGTTGATAGTGCTGGTTTCGATAGTTCACCTTGTCAACCTGTTATTGGCCTTGCTTCCACAGATTTGCGGGCAGGAAATAACCTTGCAATGGATGCTCGGTTATTGCATGGCACCTGTTGTCTGGCTGATGGGTATTCCCTGGGACGAGGCCGTGACTGCTGGTTCCCTGATGGGGATCAAGACCATCCTCAATGAATTCCTGGCCTATATGGAGTTGGCCGGACTGCATGACGGAAGCCTGTCCCCCCGCAGTACCGTGATTATGACCTATGCCCTGTGCGGTTTTGCCAACTTCGGCAGTCTGGGGATCATGATAGGCGGTATGGGTACTATGGCCCCGGAACGTAAGGAAGAAATTGTCGGCCTTGGTGTTAAATCCATTGTTGCCGGAACCCTGGCGACCTGTCTGACCGGGGCAGTGGTTGGGATTTTTTATGGATGAAGATCATCTTGACATGCTGAACTCACAGGTTTAAGCATCCTTCATTTATCGGTCGAAGACTTTGACTACTTTCTGGACAATATGAAGGATGCCGGTTTATACTATGCAAATCCACAGAATATATTTGAAGGATTTATGGTTCAGCTACACTGCTGGTTCCAGAGAGTATTGTGGGGCGGCTTTTATAAAAGGCAAACAGCCGGTGGGACTCAGGATTGAGAGCTGGGAAGAGTAAGAGAAGAGTTGACAACATCGAACATTTTTAAAAGGAACAGAAGATGGGAAATCCGTTACAGGATCAGCTACTCAAGGCTGGACTGGTCACAAAAAAACAGGCAGGTAAGGTTAAACGTAAGCAGTATCTGAATAAGAAACAGAAAAGCAACAAGAACAGTCCCTCCAAATCTGACAATAAGGCACGAACACAACAGGTCGCCCAGGCCGAGCGCAACCGGGAACTCAACCGTCAGCAGGCAGCAAAGAAACAGCAGCAGGAAAAAAAGGCTCAGATAAAACAGCTAATTGGCAAAAACCGGCTCAAGCTGGATGGAAATGGTGATCCCTATTATTTTTCAGTGGAAAAACAGATACACAGGATTTTTGTTTCCGATGAAATTGCTGATCAGCTCAGCCGGGGGCAACTCGCCATTGTTCAGACAAGCCGCAGTTTTGAGGTCGTGCCGGTCAAGGTGGCCCTTCAGATAGCTGAGCGGGACAAGGGTGTTGTGGTAGCACTTCACAAAGAATAGGTTCTCAACAGATCCATGCGAAATATTGCCTTTGGCTATTCAACCCGCTGCAATGTCAAATGTGCGCACTGTGTCGCAGCTGATGCTGACCCGCAGAATACAAAAATGGAGTTGGGTCGGGCAAAAGAGATCATCGTTGAGATGGCCGAGGCCGGGGTGCAGGGCATCAGTTTTACTGCTGGTGAACCGTTTATCTATCTTGACGATCTCTGTCAAATGGTGCGTCTCTGCCATCAGTACGGGATCTATAGCCGGGTGGTGAGCAACTGTTCTTGGGCTAAAACACCTGAACTGGCGGACGAGTGTATCGCCAGACTCAAAGAAAGTGGTCTCTCGCAGCTACGCATGAGCTATAGCCGCTGGCATCAGGAGAATATACCTCGGCAAAATATAGTCAACGCTGCTCAGAGTTGTAAAAGCTGTAAAAACTGTAAAAAAATAGCCATGGACTACTTCATCTCCTTTGTGACGGATTTTTCACAACAGGATGACCCCTTTGAGCAGTTTCTCCGTGATCATAATCTCATCTATTTCCCGGAACCAGTCATCTTTGCCGGTCGGGCAGGAGCCTTTGAGCGTAAACCCCTGCGCACCGATTTTCAAGCAAATTGCTGTCCCATGAACCCGTATTTTGCACCCACCCAGGATATGTATGCGTGCTGTGATGCAGGCAGTCATTTTACCAGGACGAATTTTTTCCATCTCGGTAATCTGAAAAACAGCAGTATTGATCAGTTGTTCCGCCAGAGTGAGACAAACAGTCTCTATAATCACATTCGTACCATGGGGATATCAAGCATAGCCTCGTATGCAGGGTATAAGGCGAGGGAGATTGTTCAATACAGAAAATGCGAGTTATGTGAAAAGATGTTCAACAATCCGGTTATGCTTGCCCGACTGCTCCAAGAAGCAGATGCAGGACTGAATGAGTGGCACAGGTAAGCAGAGCCTGTAGCGTAGGAACCAGTGGGTCAACCGGATGTAGCCATAAATTATAAAGAGTATACCTTTTTTTTCTCTTACCAATATTTTGCTGATAATTTTTCCTTGAAAAAAAATAAGAAATACGATAAAGTGGTAACTCTCCTGTCTTGACCATGACTGATTCCATTGCTGAATGCACATTCAGACGGAGTCTCTCTGCGGGGTAAGACAATTGTATTTCTGAAATAAATTCAATTTATAACTAAAGCTCGCCGGTGATGCAACAAGCCGGTATCCACGGGCAGACAGACCTGTCTGCGCTGATTTACGGGCAACTAAAGGAGCATCTATGACTGCAAAAATCATCAGTGGCACAGAAACAGCAAAGGTAATTCGAGAAGAACTGAAAGTAGAAGTTGCTGAGCTTACCGAAAAAACAGGTGTTGTTCCCGGCCTGGTAACCATCCTGGTTGGTGAAGATCCCGCCTCACAGTCCTATGTGGCTGCCAAAAACAAAACTGCCCATGCCCTGGGGATTCATTCTGAGCAGGTGACTCTGGATGCGGAGACCAGTGAAGAAGAGCTTCTGTCCATAGTTGATAAGTATAATAAAGACGATAAAATTCACGGTATCCTGGTGCAACTGCCCCTGCCAAAGCATATCCATGATAATAAGGTGCTGGAAGCCATTGATCCGAACAAGGACGTGGATGGTTTTCACCCTATTAACGTGGGTCGGATGATGCTGGGCGAGAAGTGCTTCCTGCCCTGTACACCGCACGGAGTTCTTGAGCTGCTTGCACGCTCGGGGACTGAGACTTCCGGTGCTGAGGTTGTTGTGGTTGGTCGTTCCAATATCGTGGGTAAGCCGGTTGCCAACCTGATGCTGCAGAAACGGGACGGGGGCAATGCTACCGTTACCCTCTGCCATACCCGTACCAAAGACATGGACTTTCACACCAAACGGGCTGACATCCTCATTGTTGCAGCCGGTGTTCCCAATATGATCAAGGCTGATCAGGTCAAAGAGGGCGTGGTGGTGATTGATGTGGGTGTAAACCGCATCGGCATGACCGAGTCGGGCAAGGCAAAACTGGCTGGAGATGTTGATTTTGCCTCGGTCAAGGAAAAGGCTGCGGCCATTACCCCGGTTCCCGGCGGTGTAGGACCCATGACCATTACCATGCTCATGAAAAATACCCTTCAGGCGGCCAGACAGTATGCCGGAGTGGCGTAAACGGAAATATCTTCTACTTTTTAACTTCTAGCTTATACCTTCATAAACGGAGACCATGATATGGCTAAATCCAATGGATGCGACAGCTGTAACGATATAACCGGTGGATCAACAATTGACCTGCTCAATCAGGATCTTGCCAAAAAGGTGCGCACTGCCTATGACCGGATTGAAGACCGGGGCATGTCCGCCTGTCTGTTCGGTTCCGGCGGTACCTGCTGCCGGATCTGTAATATGGGACCCTGCCAGATTATCGACGGCGTTGAGGCCATGGTCGGTATCTGTGGTGCAACTGCGGATACAGTTGCCGCCCGAAACTTTGCCCGTCTTGTTGCCGCCGGTACAGCGGCGCACACAGACCATGCCCGTGAGATGGTTCGTGGCTTTATTGCCACTGCCAAGGGTGAGACCCCGCATGAGATCAAGGATGTAGCTAAACTGCACACCATGGCAGAGGTATTTGGTATTGAGATTGGAGACAGAGATAAAAATGAGATCGCTCTGGAGCTTGGTGAGCGGGCTCTTGCCGAGTTTGGTCAGCAGGAAGGCACCGTCACCATGCTCAAGCGTGCCCCTGAGAAGCAACAGAAGATCTGGAAGGAAAAAGGTGTAGAACCTCGCGGCATTGACCGTGAAGTAGTTGAAATGATGCATCGTACACACATGGGTGTTGATCAGGAATACAAAAATATCATGAAGCAGGCAGCTCGCTGCTCGCTTGCCGATGGTTGGGGGGCTTCCATGCTCTCCACTGAACTGACCGATATTATGTTTGGCACTCCGGTTCCCAAACGCTCTATTATTGACCTTGGTGTTCTGCGTGCGGATATGGTAAACGTGACCGTGCATGGTCATGAGCCGCTGCTGGCTGAATCTCTCTGCCTTGCTGCCGAAGACGAAGAGTTGCTGGCACTTGCTAAAAAGGCAGGTGCCAAGGGAATCAATCTTGCCGGTGTCTGCTGTACTGGAAACGAAATCCTGATGCGCCGCGGTATTCCTGTAGCAGGATCCTTTATTCAGCAGGAGATGGTATTGGCCACTGGTGCTGTTGAGGCCATGGTGGTTGACGTACAGTGCGTCATGCAGTCGGTTGCCCAGGTAGTCAAAGGCAAGCATACTGATATCATCACAACAAATTACCGTGCTAAGATGCCGGATGCTATCCATATCCAGTTTGAAGAGGATGAGGCTTACGAATCGGCCAAGAAGATTTTGACCCGTGCCATTGGCAACTTCAAGAAACGTGGTGATTTTTATATTCCGATAGACAAGAAATTTGATGTAGTTGTCGGCTTTTCCCATGAGACCATCAACTATATGCTGGGCGGTCGTTTCCGTCAGTCCTATCGACCCCTCAACGACAATATCATCAACGGTCGTATCCGCGGGATCGGTGCCTTGGTTGGTTGTGAGCATTATAAACATTCCGATGATGTCCATTTTGAGATTGCCAAGGAGTTGATTGCCAATAATGTTCTGGTACTGGCCACCGGTTGTGCGGCACAGGCTCTGGGACGACGCGGCATGTTACGGCCCGAGGCTGCCACCGAGTACGCTGGAGACGGATTACGCGAGGTCTGCGAGACCGTGGGAATGCCGCCGGTTCTCCATGTGGGTTCCTGTGTTGACAACTCCCGGCTCCTGATCGCCCTGACTGCGATGGTCAAGGAGGGCGGCCTTGGTGATGACATCTCTGAGCTGCCCGCAGTTGGTTCGGCACCGCTCTGGATGAGTGAGAAGGCGGTTGCCATTGGTCAATACTTTGTGACCAGCGGTGCCCATGTTATCTTCCAGGATCTGCCGATCAAAGGTGCCAAAAAGTTCACTGAATTCATGCTTAATGGGATGAAAGAAGAGTATGGTGCCAGCTGGGGTGTTGCTGAAACCAAGGATATTGCCAAGGCCATGATCGCTGCCATTGACGAGAAGCGTGAGGCTCTGGGGATTAACAAGAAACAGGAGCGCGTACTCATGGATATGGCCATGCGGCGTGACCTGGAGGCTGGAACCTCGCTGCCTGGTATGGGCTGTGGTGGAGAAAGCTGAGCGCATTGATAGCGGATGAGCATACCGGCATGTAGATATGCCGGTTTTACTTTAGATAGAGAGTGGATTACAAACGAGATCTGATTCTGGATCTGTGAAGGAGGATAGATGAAATCAGGGAGCAATTTGGAGCGGGTTCTGGCCGGGGGCGAATTTGCCGTAACCGGTGAGCTTGGACCACCAAAGAACAGTGATCCTGAAGTGGTCAGGAAAAAGGCCGGTCTTTTAAAGGGCTATGTTGATGCAGTCAACATTACTGACTGTCAAACCGCTATTGTGCGGATGTCGTCCATCGGAGCTGGTTTGATAGCACAATCCGAAGGGGTGGAACCGGTCATTCAGATGACCTGCCGCGACCGCAACCGGATCGGTATGCAGTCTGACCTGCTGGCAGCATCAGCCCTGGGATTGAAAAATCTCTTATGCCTGACCGGTGATCACCAGAAGTTTGGTAATCATCCCGGTTCAAAGGGTGTCTTTGACATGGATTCCATCCAGATGCTCGGCATGGTTCGGGATATGTGCGATGGGAAGAAATTCCAGTGCGGTGAAGAGATCAAGGGGCAGGGTCCAGACCTGTTTCTTGGAGCTGCCGCCAATCCCTTTGCCTATCCATTTGAATTTCGGGCCGTGCGTATGGGCAAGAAGATCGCCCAGGGGGCGGACTTTATCCAGACTCAGATTATCTATAATGTAGAGAAATTTGCCAAATTCATGGAGATGGCTCGTGACTTGGGTCTCCCGGAAAAGGCATATATCCTGGCCGGGGTTACCCCGCCCAAGTCTCTTGGCATGGCCAGGTACATGAAGAAGTTTGTCCCTGGTATGGATGTGACCGATGAGGTCATAAACCGGATGAAAGGAGCCAAGGATAAAAAGCAGGAAGGGATCAATATCTGTGTTGATATTATCAACCAGGTCAAAGAGATCAAGGGCGTGGCCGGTGTCCATGTCATGGCTATTGAGTGGGAAGAGGCCGTTGCCGAGATCTGCGAGAGTGCGGGACTGCTGCCCAGACCTACCTTTGATGTAAGGGGTGAACCTGCTCTGGCCATTGAGGACAAATCAGGACAGGGAGCAGAGACTACTGTAGAGTCAACTGAATCCGTTACCGAAACCATCGAGGTCAGGAAGGAAGTAGTGGTCGAGCAGCCTGTTGATACCACTGCTGCCGATGACCTGCTTGATAAGGCCAAGGCTGAGGCGGAACAGATCATAGTTGCTGCCCAAACCAAAGCTGATGAAATTGCTGCAACAGCCGTACCTGTTGTAGCTGCGACTGAAACTGCTGAAAGAGCTACTGATGATGCAGGAGAGCATGAAATGAATGAAAAAGAGCGCCTCATGGCGTTGGAGTCTTTGACCCAGGGCTTGCGAGCACTCAAGAGTGCCTATGGTCTGAGTGATGATCAGTTTGATGCCCTACTGAACTTTGCAGGTGCTGAGTCTGTTTTGAAGCGGGAGCCTGGAACTGCTACAACAGCTCCGGTCACCGCAGCAGCACCGACAGCCGCGCCTGTTGTGGATGATACCACAGCTACCGATGCTGAAGAAGCCGCTAAGGCAAAGGCTGCTGCTGAGGCTAAGACCCAGGCAGAAGCTGCTGCTAAAACAGAGGCTGCTGCTAAGGTGGAAGCTGAGGCAAAAGCAAAATCTGATGCAGATGCTGCCAGAGCCAAGTCAGAAGCCGCAGCAAAAGAACAGGAAGCTGAGGCTGCTAAGCTGGCCGAAGCTGCTGCCAGGAAGGTAGAGCTTGAGAAAAAGGCTCAGGCAGAAGCCGATGCCAAGGCAAAGGCAGAAACCAAGGCAAAGGCAGAAGCTGAAGCCAAGGCCAAATCAGAGGCTGAAGCAGCCAAAGAGAAAGAAGCAGCAAAACCCGTTGGCAAACCTGCCCCGGCTGGACTTGAGGTTGCGGCTCTTGCCACCGAAGAGACTCCCTTTGCAGAGCGTGTCACCAAGGTACCTGCTTCTGCCTACACCCAGGTCTATTCCGGAGCCATCCGTGAGGCCGTGCTTGGTAACGGTGACAACACCGTAACCGTTGGCGGATCAACCTCCATGCCCTTCCATCTCTTTGAAGGTGACATGCAGCATAAGCCGCTCAT
>DAOVTM010000144.1 GCA_030633145.1 Desulfobulbaceae bacterium | reverse complement strand
TAAGGTAATATAAAGATGGTCTTTTTTCTGAATATCACCAGACACGGTGATTTCAATTTTTAGACTGTCATTATCTATTTTTTCAATAAATATTTCCGCTGTCAAGTCATTAAAAAGTTTTGTTATTTTTTGTCCGTGAATATCCGATAAGCGATGGGGCTGGGGTGGGGTTGATCTGTAGGCAGGCTGTAGTGTTTGCACAGTGGCCCATTCGAGCAGAGATGATAATTTAGTCAATATTTTACTCATGATCGGCGTGGTGGCTTCCTCTGGTATATGCTGTTCAACCGGCACCACAGGATTTAGCATCTCTTTTGCCAAAACATATCGTTCCCAACATGCATCACAGGTCGATAAATGGCTTCTTACCTGTTCTCTTTCAATATCGGAAATAGTTCCATCTATATATTGAGCAAGCGTTTGAGTATGATGAAGTGACATTTTTGATATTGGAGCTGAACATTCGGGCGTTGAATCGGAAAACACTTTTGGGAGTAGCGCCTCTAATGTCTTAGTCTCAATCTGTTTTTTCATAATCTGTTTCCTCATTTAATAAAAACAAATGGAACCAAAGTGAATGGGCATTTTAATATTGGTGACAAATATGCTGATGTCAAATCGGTAAACACTTTTGAAAGTAGTGTCTCCTCTATTTATTATTGATTATTTTTCATAATCAGATTCCTTATATTATAATACGGAACAAAATGTCTTTTTCTCACACGGCAGCACATTTTTTTCAACAGCCCAAATCCTGTTGTATTGCGTTTTTTAGTTTTTTCTTCGCTCTCATTAATGCAGTATCAACAGCTCCCGGAGTATTTGGAATATCAGGATCAGCATTTTCCTGTGAAAATTGAGCAATTTCTTTTGAAGTATATCCAAAAAAATAGCGCAACTTTAGAAGTCTTTGCTCTTTCAACGAAAGTTCCTCTAAATTGTCACGGATTACCCGCTTTGTTTTGTCCAGCCAGTCGGAGGATACATCTAAATTTTGGGTATCGTCATAAATACTTTCCCTATCCTGCGGTTTCAAACGACGGAAATAATCAATAAGTGTTTGTGATGTCAGCAATATCACCCAGCCAGCAAGACTGGTCTTACCACCTTCAAAGGGTGATTTATATTTCCATAATCTCCGACAGTCTTTATCAAAAAATCGAATAAACGTTTCATTGCGGATATCTTCGGAATGTTGGGATAAATCCATTCCACCATATTTATTCATCCCCCTCATTATGGTATGAAAGACAAGTCGCCAATACTGCTTGACAAAATTTTCTTTTTGGCAACAGAATAAACATTCAAACAGAAGAGTAGCTTCTTCTTCGCTGGTTAGTCGTTTCATTGCGTCAGAACCCTGTCACCTTTCTGTGGTTTTTGATGATCCAGCAAAACCTTGCATTTTCCTTTAATACAATCATATCCGATAACGGTTGTATCGTATCCAAGCGATTCACCGGTGATCTCGTTAACCATAAGTTTATCATTGCGAAACACCACTGTTGGCCAAATTTCAGGGGAATATTGATCTTCATTTTTGAACTCAGGCACAAATGACCACCAGTTATTGGTTTTTATAATCCCTTCAGTCAATGGAAATTTTCTATGAATTTTTTCCACTAACCTGTCAACAGTCCATTGAATTTTTTCTTTATTTTTAGAAAAAGAGTATGCGTCTTCAATTGCCAGTATTGTGGATGTTTCAATATCAACAATACGAGCTATCAGCTCAAGTCCATTTTTCGTTTCATTCAATAAACCGAACAGTATTGCATGGCAGCCCACTTTATCGGAATCTGATATCTTGTCATGATTTTTTCTTAACACAACTTGGAACCGTTTCTGATTTATAAAACTGTTCAATAACAGGGGCTGAAGATTATTCCATGTAATAGTCTTATTAGATAGCACAAATGGAGGCAACGCAACCCCGTATCGATATTTCAGTTGGTACGCTTCCGGAATTTTTCTATTAATAACCATTTTTCTGCTACTTATGCCAGTGCTATTTTTTGCCTTAATGATGATAATGTTTTTTCCGGGTTCAAGGTCAATGGATTGGTTGAATATAATATTGCGGCCAGCCACCCGGGGCAAAACAGGCACATCGTTAATAGTCAGTTTGTCCATACGGCTTTGGCTCAAGATCTGACCCTGTATATTTATGCGTTGCAAATAGACCGTATGCTGATCCGACCACCCCAGGAGTTTGATTATCGGTGGTTTTGCGTCTTGAACCAAACGGATATTTCCTGCATCAGTTACCGTACCGGTATTTGCTTGAGCTATGCGTATGAGATACGGAGACAGAGAAAGCTTTGTTGAACCGGCAATAGTTTTTGTTTCATTTCCCAATTTATCTCGGGTTAAAAGGTTGATGCTTTTCATTCCGAATCTTAATGGAATGGTAAACATGTTATCATTTTCTTTTGATATGGCTACCGGTTTCCCATCTGCGATGAGAGATTCTACCCCGGACACATCATAAAGATATCCTTGTATTTCAACATTCGGTTGGAAATTTGTGATGACAATAACAGGTCCGGATCTGTCAACATAAACATTCACATTAATGGTTGTTTCACCCTGTTTAGCCAACGGTTCATCATATACACCATACAGGAGGTTTCGAGCTGATATATCAAACCGATATTTCCCCTGATTTAATTTAAAATGTTCTTCAAACTCAACAGGGTCTTTGGAAGAATGCTCTAAAAATAGTCGTTTTCCTTTTGGAAAAACCTGATTGTCCTTTATAACTATTTCCGAAATATATTGAAGACGATCCGTAGCAATTCCTGATAAGGTGAAAAAATCATCCTTTGTCCATACTGTATAAGAATTTTTAATTTTATCCTTCGTCATCACATATGACGTTTTGGGTTTTTGGGAGGGAAATTGTAAGCTAAGATCAGGATTTTTAATAGACAACTTTTGTGCCATGATCTTGCGTTTCATCATTTGAATGAGAACTTTATCTCGAATTTTATATGCTTTGTCGGAAGGCTCGTGCTGTATGGAGGTATTTAGCTCAAACAAGGCTTCTTCATATTTATCCGTTACATAATAAACCCATCCCTTCTCACGGTGCGGGAAATAATTTTCAACGAAATGCAAACCATAAGACCGGGCCATACGACGGTCTTTGTCTCTCCTGTTGATAGCCTTATCTAAGTATTCAAGTGCTTCAGGATAGAATTCGCCTTCAATATATGAAAGTGCGCATTGGTAATAATCATCCCAATCGCCCATAAAGTTGCCTTCCGACCAACCATACGACATGCCATTTTTCTCCAACTTCTGGCATGGCGGAATTCCGCTGCAAGCGGTAATGAAAAACAGTTGAATTACTGTTAGTAGAAGAAGACATATTTTTGATATAGCGTACATTTTTCCTCCTCCAATAAAAGTTTTCCGAATTGTATAACAGGGTTTTAAATTTTACCAAAGCGCATATTCCCTGTTCAATTAGAGTTTCAGGGATAGTGTATTTAATTGTTATTCTATAGTTCTGAGATAGTAGTTTAAATTAGTCTCTTATGTGTATTGTTTCTGCATGGGAGCTATATTGACATTTGGGTACTTGGCAACGATAGGACACTGGAACGAGATTACGAATGAACTATAACATACAGTAATAAAAAATCAAAAATTGAAATTCAGATGCTGTAAACTTATGTATTTTTTGTCGGATAGGTTGAAGATAGGGCGATAGCACCAAGTCAGTACTTCTGAAGGTAATCTTTCATTGAATTCACCTGAAGTTGAGACGTAAAAACATCACACAACATTACACATAAATCTTTTACCGGTATTATGTAAGCAGGTCAATTATTTTTTATAGAGCATGATTCAAGTCAAGCAGCCAGAAGAATATCCACCATCTCGGCAAAACCATACCCCCCTTTTGCCTCTGTGACCCCAGGCCGGTTTATGCTCCAGCTCTTCCTTGAACTGGAGTACATTGGCAACAGCACCTGCCTCCTCAAAAATTGAGACAATCTTTTCTACTTCTGCCATGGGCAGCATCGGAACATCCTCACAAAAATCTATGGCAAGATCCGCTTCCCGGTAGGGTTGATCCACTGATATTTTACAACCGGGTACCTGTCGTAAAATTGTCTCTTCCAATTGAGCAAGTCGGATTCGGTCTGTCTTCCGTTGCTCTTCACTGCGCTGGAAACGGTGAATCATCTTCCGCTCCTGCTCGTCATAGCAAAAATAAAATGCACCGTTTTCACCGACCCCTCCACCGGCCACATCCGGGCGATATGATCGCACCAGCCTGCCGGTCTGCCGGTGATGGGTATAACCTTAATCCCAGCCTGCTGAAGCCGTTCCATTGCAGAGTAGGCACAGGCAGGGAGTTTTCCCGCATTGGTCAGGGTATCGTCAATGTCGGTGAGGACATATTGGATCTCCTTTTTGGCATCTTGTGGAAAGGTGTGAAACGATTTCATAAAACCTCTCTTTTTCTCTCAGGCAAACCCCAGCAGGGTGCCAATCTGAAAGATTCCAACTGACATGGTAAAGGCCAAGATCGTATTAAATCCCATGGAGAAGAAGGCCCATTTCCAGGTACCAGCCTCCTTGGCAATGGCAACCACAGTAACAAAACAGGGGGCGTAAAACATGATAAAGGCCAGCACAGACAGGGCAACCACCGGGTTCCAGTTTTTGTCCTTTGCCAGACGAGCAGACAGGGAAGTTGTACTCTCTGGATCCACCTCACCCAGGGAATAGGCGGTTCCCAGAGTGGAGACAATCACCTCTTTTGCGGCGAAGCCGCCCACCAGGGCAATATTGGTACGCCAGTCAAAACCAGCAAATTGGCTGATGGATTCCAAGCCGATACCAATTCGACCGGCATAGGAATTGCGCAAAGCGGTCTCTGCCTGAAGAGCATCTATTTGTAAGAGCTGTTCTTTACTGTCTGGACTGGATGATGCTGTAATCTGTTCTCGCTTGGTATCAAACTCAGCTGTCCTGTCCTCAGGCAAACCTGGATAGGTCATCATGGCCCAGAGGAGGATGGAAATACCCAGAATCACCGTACCCGCCTTTTTGATATACTGCCAGGTACGCTCCCAGGTATGGATGAACAGACCACGCAGCGTGGGAAAACGGTAGGGAGGCAGCTCCATGACAAAGGGGGTGGACTCCCCCTTGAGTACGGTCATGCGGAGGAATTTGGCAGCCAGCAGAGCCACCAGCCAGGCAGCCACCGTAGCCAGGAACATATAACGAGCCTGGTGGGCTGAAAAAAATGCGCTGATAATCAGGGTCAGAACCGGCAGCTTGGCACCGCAGTTCATAAAGGGAACCGTGAGCAGGGTTGCGATCCGCTCCTTGGGAGAACGAAGGGTTCTGGTGGCCATAACACCTGGTACAGCACACCCCCCGGCAATCCCGCCGGAGACGATAAAGGGCATCACCGAGGAACCGTGCAGCCCGAAAAAATGAAAGATCCGATCCATCATAAAGGCCACCCGTGCCAGGTAGCCGGAATCCTCCAGAACCGCAATACCAAAGAACATAAACATGATGATCGGCACAAAACCGAGTACCCCGCCCACCCCGTCAATAACCCCGGAGATGAGCATGGATTTAAGCGGCCCTTCCGACATTGAGGAATCCACCACCTCGCTGACAAGAGCGAAAAAGGCATCCAGCCAGTCAACAAGAAAGGTAGAGTAATTAAAAGTAAAACTATACAGCCCTAAGAGGATCGCCGCCATGATGAGAGGACCCACTACCCGGTTGGTGACCACCTTGTCGATCTTGTCCGAGGTATAGAGCCGGTCTTCATCAAAGGTAAGGGTCATGACTCCCTGGCGGAGGATGGACTTGATAAAACCGTAGCGGTGATCGGCTATCACTGCCTCTGGATAGGCATCAACAGTACTTTGCAAATGTTGCGTCAGCTTCTCTCCCCGATCCACCAGTTGCTGCCCCATTGAACGATCCGTGAGCATAACCTTATCAATAATCTGTTCATCATTTTCGAGAATTTTCAGCCCGGTCCAACGGGCGGGATAGAGATCAGTGAGGAGGTTATTCTCTTTTATCAGGGGAACTATTGTATTTAATGTCTGGTCAATATCTGATCCATACCGCAGGAGGATCTCCAGGTGTTCCTGCCCCGGGCTGACCGATTCAACCGACTCAAGCAACGCCTCAACCCCCTTGCCGGTACGGGCAACAATGGGAATGACCGGTACTCCCAGCAGACTGCTCAGGGTTTTGGTATTAATGCGGATACCGCGTTTTTCTGCCACATCCACCATGTTAAGAGCAATGACCATGGGTACGCCAAGCTCAAGGAACTGGCAGGTCAGGTACAGATTACGTTCCAGGTTGGAGGCATCCACAATATTAACCACCACATCAGGCCGTTCATTGACCAGATAATCCCGAGCCACCAGTTCTTCCACCGAATAGGCGGTCAGGGAGTAGGTGCCGGGCAAATCAACAATATTGATTGGACAATTGCCATGGGTCAGGGTGCCTTCTTTTTTATCAACTGTAACTCCGGGATAGTTGCCCACATGCTGGCGGGCACCGGTGAGATGGTTAAACAGGGTGGTCTTGCCAGAATTGGGGTTTCCGGCAAGGGCTATCTGTATTGGGTCGTTCACTTGCTCTCTCCTTGAACACGTACTTCAATATGATCTGCCTCGTTATTGCGCAGTGTCAGGGTCTGCCCGTTGATACGCAGTTTCACCGGGTCGTAGAGTGGAGCGCGTCCTGTAACCATGATCTCCGTTCCAGGCACAAGCCCCATTTCCCTCAGCCGCAAGCCAAGGCTACCGCCAATGTTAAGAGAGCTGATAACAGCGGATTGATTATTGCGCATTTGACGAAGGTTCATTTTCGGTTCTCTCCCTCGTTCTTTCTGGCTGGACTTCCGCCACACCCACTGCTATCACAACCGGAACAGCAACAGGCACCCGATGCAGCATCATTGCGAAACATGTCAAACATCCTTCTGCCGACAAAGTAGAGGGCTGCTATGATTATGAGTACTACAAGTATATTTTGCATTTTCTTTGTACCTTAATTTTTAAAAAATACGATAAGGAAGATGGAAAGTTTTACTCTTTTAGGGGAGCCTAAACCAAATGGCAAAAAAAGAGGCGGATTAACCCGCCGTATTTTCCGCACCGTTTTTTTTCGTTTTACACAGGCTGAACAAAAATATTGTCCGCAGCTAACTCATCCAGGCTCAGGGTGCCGCCATTCACCTTAACCATACAGCCACGCCGGTTACCAGCGCAAAGCAATTCCATCTTTGTTCCTGGCAGCACACCAAGGGAGGCCATCCTGCCGCATTGCCTGCGGTCACCGCTGATCTTGCAGACCTTAACCTTGCCACGACCGCAACTCCTGGAAAGCGGCAGGGCATCGACCGGACAAACGACTTTCCGTAATTTGCAGTCAGCATCATCGCCGCTCAGGCAACGACAACTTATATCTGAATGATTCCTGGTCATAGCGATTCCTGTCCTTTTTCAAAGTTAAGGGTTAGGTACACCAAACAATGTGTACTGTCAATACCTTTTGCAAGTTTTTATATTATAAATTATGGTAAATGAACAGTGGATAGTGTGTATCGACTTCTTTCACATTAAAACCTTTCACATAAAAATTCATGCCCTCAGATAAATCAAAACAAGATCTCCGTTCAGCCCGACACCGGGCAGCGGTATCCATCGGCCTGAACCTCCTCCTGGCGACAGGCAAAGGAGTGGCAGGGGTGGCATCCTCTTCCACTGCTCTGATAGGAGATGCCATCCATTCAGCCACTGACGTGCTGGCCTCCATTGCCGCCTATATCGGACTCTGGGTGGCCGGTCGGGAACACCCCTCCTTTCCCTACGGCCTCTATAAAGCGGAAACAGTCGCCACCCTGGTCACCTCCATGGTCGTTATTGTCGCAGCTTATGAGATTGGCCGCCAAGCACTGTTTGGAACGGAACGACTACCAAATGTAGCCATTGCCCTTCCAGTGGCGGCAATATCATTAGTTGTCGCACTATCCTTTGGCTTTTACCAGTTACGGGAGGGGAAACGGCTCAACTCTCCTGCCCTGCAGGCAGATGCCAGGGATTATCTGGCCGATGGTTTATCCACCGGAATTGTCCTCATCGGCCTGCTGGCAACCAAATTCGGTTATGCTGTTGACCGCTGGGCAGCAGCTCTGGTCTCATTATTCGTCTTCCGTGCTGGTGCCGCGCTCCTGATTACAGCCCTGAAAGATCTCCTGGATGCCTCCATTGACCGGGAAACAGAACGGGAAATAATCCAGCTGGTGGAAAAACATCCCCGCATCACCAGGGTCAAGCAATGTTTGAGCAGAACAGCGGGGGGACGCTATATCGTGGATATGGACGTAATCTTGCACACCCCGTCCCACCGCATTGCCGACCAGGTGGCCGACCGGCTGGAAATTCTGATCCCGGAAAAATTCCCCAGAGTCGTCATGGCTCGGATTCGTCCCCATTACAGTGCTGACACCATTATCCGTCGTATAACTCCGGTCATAAGCCCGGAAGGGGAAGCAAACACCCATTTTGTCCAGTCACCCTGGTTTCTGATCGAGACCATTGACACTGAAAAGGAAGAACAGGACAGAGTGGTGAAACGGGAATTTGCCGAAAATCAATTTGTGGACAAAAAAAGAAAAAAGGGGCTGCTGGTGGGAAACTGGCTCTTATCCCTGAAACCGGATGAAGTGATTGTTCCTGATGGTCATAACGGTACTGCCATGGTACTGTTGCGTGAAGCAGGAGTGGAAATCAAAAACTCAGTTCGTTCCACACCCGTCAACTGAGCATAGATTCCTTGACACTTTTGTTCAGGTCTTATATTTTAACAACATAAACTCTGATAAACAAGATATGCGTAAAGGAAAAGAGGACAGGCTTTCTTATGCCAAGACATCCGCTGAAGAATTTCTTATTATGAAAGCACACCTTTCTGAAGATGAAAAACGACACGAAAAATCCTCCCCGATTTATTCCCTGTTGGGTGGACAGAAGGTTGTACAGCTCCCCGTTGACGAGCATAAGGAGATCGATGCAGCAGAGGTAAACGCCTTCCGCAGGACTGTGGCCGGGCTTGAATGGTTAATGCTGGTACTGGTCATCCTCTGCATGAAGCTGCCGGGCATGACCATCAAAGAGCCTGACTATCTGGTTGTCTCCCTGGTTCTCTTTGCCGTCTTTATTTGTGTCGTCCACTATATCTGGCGCAGCTTTCGCCAGAAACGCTG
>DAOVTM010000167.1 GCA_030633145.1 Desulfobulbaceae bacterium | reverse complement strand
GTGCGGCCTGAAACAGATACAGGGAGCAACTGATGCAACTGGAATTCCACGGTGCCAACCGTAATGTAACCGGATCCTGTCACCTTGTCCGCTGCAATGAAAATTGCATCCTGATCGACTGCGGTATGTTTCAGGGCGGTCGGGAAATGGATAAGGAAAACCAAGGGGATTTTGGTTTTGATCCCAAAAAAGTTGATTTTCTCCTCCTCACCCATGGACATCTTGACCATTGCGGTCGTATCCCTTTGCTGGTCAAACGGGGTTTCAGGGGTAAAATTTTTACCTCCCCAGCTACCAGGGAATTGGCCAGGCTGGTGATGTTTGACTCGGCTCGAATCCAGGAAAACGAGGCGGCCTTTAAAAATAGAAAACTGCGTAAACGGGGCAAGCCGGAAGATGTTGTGCCGCTCTACACCAGCGAGGATGCCCAAGCCAGCCTGGAATTTTTCCACGACATCAACGGCTTTGACCGACCCATTGCCCTGGGAGCAGGGATAACCGTTAGCTTTTTCGAGGCAGGCCACATCCTGGGCGCAGCCTCTATTCTCCTTGAACTTTCGGAACAGAATTGCAGCAAACGAATCCTCTTTTCCGGTGATCTCGGCTACTCAGACCGGGTCATTCTCCGTGACCCTGCCACCCCGCCCAAGGTGGATATCGTGGTCATGGAAACCACCTATGGAGACCGCACCCATAAGCAGTTCAAGCCCTCCATCCACGAACTCTACCAGGCCATTGCCCATACCCGTGAACAGGGAGGTAATGTCCTCATCCCCAGCTTTGCCCTGGAACGTACCCAGGAAATTCTCTATGCCCTGCGTGATGGCATTGAACAGGGACTGGTTTCAGATAATATCCAGGTCTTTCTTGACTCGCCCATGGCTATCTCCGCCACTGAAATCTTCCGAAATCATCCAGAATGTTTTGATGACGAGACTTTGGAGATCTTTAAAAACGGTGACGATCCATTTGGTCTGCCTGGTCTGCACTTTACTCGGGAAACTGAGCAGTCTATTGAGCTGAAGAAGGTCAAACGGGCAGTGATTATTGCCGGTTCCGGAATGTGTACCGGCGGTCGCATCCGACACCACCTCAGGGAAAACCTCTGGCGACGGGAGGCCGCCGTGGTCTTTGTCGGCTATGCCGCATACGGCACCCTGGCTCGGCGGATCATTGACGGCCAGAATCCGGTGACCATCTTTGGCAGCTCCATTGAGGTGCGAGCCAGGATCTATACCATTGGTGGTTTTTCCGCCCATGCTGACCAGCAGGATCTCCTGCGCTGGCATCAACAGACCGGCAGCCCGGAGCATACCTTCCTGGTACATGGGGAAGAGAAGGCAATGAAGACCTTTTCCGGGTTGCTGAAAAATACCAGGGTGGAGATGCCGCAGCAGCATCAGGTGTATGAGGTTTGAAGTTTGAAGTTTGAAGTTTGAGCATTGAGATATGAGTAATGAGTTATGAGTTATGATACAAAATGATTGAGCAACTTTCCTCTAAAGAGCAGATTAAATGGGCCAGAAGTCGTTTCCTGGCCATGGCTCTGACCTATTTCTTAGGGGTCTTTAACGACAACTTTTTTAAGCAGGCTGTTTTCCTGCTGGCCGTTGCCATTGGTCTCAATGAGATCCAGGGTCATGCCACGATTCTCTTTTCCCTGCCATTTATCCTCTTTGCTGCCTGGGGCGGCTGGCTGGCCGACCGCTTTGCCAAGAAACGGGTGGTGATCGGGGTCAAGTTCCTGGAACTCGGTGCCATGCTCATCGGTGCTTACGGAATCCTGACCATGAACTGGAACTGCGTCCTGACCATGGTCTTTCTCATGGGGTTACAGTCCACCCTCTTTGGCCCGGCTCTGAACGGTTCCATCCCGGAACTCTACCCTGAAGAGTATGTTACCCAGGCCAATGCCCTGCTGAAGCTGGTTACCACTGTGGCGATCCTCCTGGGCATGGCTCTGGCAGGTTTTGCCCTGGATCAGGAGTGGTTTGCAACCGCAATCCCCTTTGGACGGGTTTTGATTGCCGTTGTTATCGTACTGATCGGGATACTGGGGCTGGTCGTCTCCTTTGGGGTCTATTCCAGACCGGCATCCGGCTCCAAGGCACCTTTTCCCTGGACAGGACCGCTCAACTCGATCAAGGATCTGATTCTCCTCAAAGAAGATCCCCTGCTGCTGTTGGCGGTCTGCTGCGACGCATATTTTTACTTCTGCAGTCTGCTGGCAGTGCTGTTCATCAATACCCTGGGTCTGCAGGAGCTGGGATTGAGCAACTCGGCCACCTCCATTCTCTCGGTCTCGCTGATGGTCGGGGTCTGTATCGGCTCCCTGATTGCGGCCAGGATCACCAGCCAGGAACGATGGACTCATATCCTTTTGCCAGGTGCCGCTGGTATGGGGGCGAGCCTGGTCGGGGCTGGGCTGCTGGTTGCTGCAGACCTGAGTGGTGTACCTACCTTTCCCCTGCTGCTGGCTCTCCTGTCCCTGGCAGGACTGTTTGGCGGCATTTTCCTGATTCCGGTGACCTCCTTTATCCAGGTACGTCCGGCAGCAGACAGCAAGGGGAGGATTATTGGGGTGGATTATTTCCTCTCCTTTGGCTGTATGCTGCTGGCTGGCATGATATTTCCGTTTATGGACTCCTTGTTTCAACCATCCATGGCAATACTGGTGCTGGGTATCCTCTCGATCATGGCTGGTGGTTTGATCTACTGTATTCTACGCCGTGGGGATAGCCTGTTTAGATGACCATCCATGAACGTATCGCCCTGCGGACGGATTTTGTTTACAACCTCGTAACCCGACACCCAAACTAACCACGATAATGCCATGCAAAAAACAATAAAAAGCCTCATAAACCTCCTGGTCACCCTCCTCCTCCGCCTCCGCTACCGAATTACCGTAACGGGACTGGACAAAATCCAGGACGATGGCCGCCCCATCCTCTTCCTCCCCAATCACCAGGCTCTGGTCGATCCGATCATTGTTATGGACACCCTTTTTAAGCGATTCACCCCTCGACCCCTGGCCGACGAAAACCAGATCAACCACCCTTTGCTGCGCCCCATGGTCAGCACCCTTAACGCAGTGCTGATCCCTGACCTCTCAAAAGGCGGTAGCAGCAGCCAGGCATCAGATCAGGTTGCCGCCGGTCTTGATGAGATTATTAAGGGGTTACAGGCCGGAGACAACATCCTCCTCTACCCGGCTGGTCGCCTCTGCCACTCTGCCAGTGAAACCCTGGGCGGCAACAGCGGAGTGACCTCCATTGTCCATGCAGTACCCGAGGCCAGAATCATCCTGCTACGTACCAGGGGATTATGGGGGAGCAGTTTCAGCCGCGGGCCGGGTATTCCATCGCTCTTTGCAAACTTCAAGAAGCATGGTCTTAACCTGCTGTTGAACGGACTCCTGTTCATGCCCCGCCGACCAATCACCATTGAGGTCGTTGAGGCAGATAATTTCCCAGGGAATGGCAGCAAACAGGAAATTAACCGCTATCTGGAAGGGTTTTATAACCAGCATCTGGACAGGAATACCGAAATTCCCTACTATTTCTGGCAGGGGAGCGAACCCGTCTATCATGATGAGCGGAAAACCATTACCGTTGACCGAAACACCTCTGAGATCCCCGATGCGACCCGCAGCCTGGTGGTGAATAAGGTGATCGAACTCTCAGGGATTGAAAACATCAAGGACAGCGATAATCTGGCTGCGGATCTGGGCATGGATAGCCTGCTGCTGGTAGAGTTCGGCAACTGGCTGCGGGAAGAATTTGCAGTCTCAGCCGACAATCTGGAACTGTTGCAGACCGTGGCAGACTGTATCCTGGCTGCGGGTGGTATCATGCCTGCCATTGCCGCCATTGAGATGAAGCCGGTTTCCGATGAATGGTTCAGCCAACATGATGAGCAAGACATAATCATTCCTGAAGGAAACAATATTGCCGAGATCTTTCTCAACCTGGCCCGCAAGAATCCCAACCAGCTCATTCTCGCGGATCAGATCAGCGGTGAAAAGACCTTCCGCCAGCTCATTCTTGCCATCTATGCCCTGATGCCGTTCATAAAAGAAATTCCCGGAAAACGGGTCGGGATCATGATGCCGGGTTCAGTGGGTGCAGTAATCAGCTGGCTGGTGGTCATGTTCTGCGGCAAGGAGCCGGTCATGGTCAACTGGACCACTGGAACCGCCAATATGCGCTATTGCCTCCAATCCATTGGAGTGGAACAGGTTATCACTGCCAAGGGGTTGACTGATAAACTGACAGCTCAGGGCATAAATCTTGACCAGGTCGGTATCAACTGGGTCTATCTGGAAGATATCGGAGCCAGGATTACCACTGGTCATAAGATACGAGCACTGATCAAGAGCAGACTCTCCTGGAGTGATCTGCGAAACGCAGACATTGCCGAAACCGCAGCCATTCTCTTTACCTCCGGCTCTGAGGCACAGCCAAAATCCGTCCCCCTGAGCCATGCCAACTTCCTTGCCAATGGGCGGGATTTTGCCCAGGTACTGTCCCTGTCCAGCAATGACCGGTTGCTGGGTATCCTGCCGATCTTCCACTCTCTGGGACTGGCCGGAACCGTTATCCTGCCGCTCTGTACCGGGTTACGCACTGTCTATTGGGCCAATCCCACTGAGGGTTCTCAACTGGCCAGGATGATTGATGCCTACCAGACCACCGCTCTGATCGCCACTCCAACCTTTTTAAACGGTATCCTGCGGGCGGCTGAGGCTCGTCAGCTCAACTCCCTGCGTCTGGTTTTTTCCGGGGCGGAGAAATGTCCGGATCATGTCTTTACCAGTCTGGCGGAAAAGGCTCCTAATGCCCTGCTCTGCGAGGGATACGGAGTTACAGAATGTGCGCCGGTAGTGACGGTCAATTCCTTAGAAGACCCCAAACCAGGTACTATTGGCGGGATTATGCCCTCCATGGAGTATATCCTGCTCCATCCCGAGAGCAGAGAGCCGGTGCAAAAGGGGGAAAACGGGCAGTTGCTGGTGCGGGGACCCAATGTCTTTGCCGGGTATCTCGGTGATGCACCTTCTCCCTTTGTCCGTCATGACGGCAAGGATTGGTACGATACCGGTGACCTTGTCTTTGCAGAGGGAAAAGTGCTGGTCTTTGCCGGTCGTTTGAAACGATTTATCAAGCTGGGCGGCGAGATGATCTCCCTGCCCGCCATTGAGCAGGTACTTGAAGCCTATTATCCCAAGGCTGATGAACCGGTGCTGGCAGTGGCTGCCAGGGGCGGTGAGGAACACCCGGAACTGGTTCTGCTCACAACGCTTACGACCAGTAGGCAGGAGGCCAATCAGGCCATACGGGATGCGGGACTTTCGCCGATCCATAATATACGAATGGTCAAACAGACTGGGGAGATTCCGGTGCTGGGGACTGGCAAGACTGACTATACCGGTATTAACGAGTTGATCAAAGCCACAAAACCGACAACGGAACCGCAAAAAACGGCTTAGATCCATCATAAAATGGTAAAAACCTGCTGCCTGTATATAAAACAAGACCAAACTTGAACTGATCCCCGGTTAAATCGGCAAAGGTCTTCAATCCCTTAAAATCTCTCTGCCGTATGGTGGCAGATGCCTTAACCTCTATACCAATTAAGCGGTTATCATCCTGTTCAAGGACAATATCGACTACATTTTTTCGTTTATCTCGAAAATGATATATATTCATGGTTTCACTGGACCATGCCATGTGCTTGCAACACTCCATGACCACGAAACTCTCCAGCAGCCCTCCAAACAGGGCTGAACGAGATAGCTGCTGTTTTTTCTTCAACCCAAGCAGGTAGCAGGCAAGCCCAGTATCTACCATGTGCAATTTTGCCATACCGATTGTTTGTCGCTTTGCTCTCTTTTTTATATAGGGATGAATTCGCTTGATGATGAACATCCATTCCAGAGCCTCAATGTATGACTTGACCACCTTGGTATGATAATCACCCTTTGGTGAATAAATGGACTCAAAATCTTTAAATATCCGTCCCTGCAAATAGGATTGAAACCACATCTGCCTTGCCCGGGAGCCTTTATCCTGTAATTCAGGATAACCGCCATCAATCAGAACCTGTGCCAGTCGGTCACGCTCGATCAGGGGAAGTTCATCCGGCAGCGACAGCTTTTCCGCAAGGAGAAAATCAATCAGGTTAAAGTTACCGCCCTCTTTTTCAGTAACCGACAGAGGATACAGCTCAACCCTGGCCATGTGTCCGGGCAGGGCTTCCTCAGTCTGCGCAGATTTGAAAATATCCGTAGAACCGGTGAGAAAAAAACGTCCACGTTGATCCGGAGGAAGTAAATCAGAGGCCAGCTTGATACTCCTGACTAATTCTGGGGCATATTGAAATTCATCAAGCACTACAGGTTGGGAGGACAGGTTTTGGATGAACCCCTCAGGATCATTTTGAGCAGCTTCCAATGCCCCAATTTCATCCAGAGAGATGTAGCGCATGCCCAGCTCACGGGCAATTTTACGAGCCAGGGTTGTCTTTCCTGCCTGCCTGGGCCCGGTAAGATACAGGATGCGAAAGTCGTTCAGTCACTCTTTGAGCAGTGCTTCACTTTTGCGGTATACATCTGACCTGAACCTCATTTTACGAGTTATACACCTTGATAATACGAGTTATGCGGAACCATAATACGAGATATGCAGAATGACAATATGTAAATTCGTAGGTGATATTAGCTTCGTGTCACCATAGACAGGGCATCAGAGGGACAGACAGTCCGACATAGACCACAGCCGAAACAGGCTGAACCATGGATATGGGCCTTATCTTCCCCGGACACGGAAATACTGCTAATCGCCCCAAAATGACAGGCATCTTCACAGGATCCACAGCCAATGCACTCTTCCTCATTCACTACTGCCTGCTTTTCGCCCCGGAACATGGTCTCCACATCAATGGCCATGGTGCGTAAGCCCAGGCAATCAGTAGGCTGGCAGTTGCAGATAGCACCGATAAAGGGGGTCAGCATGGTCCAGATGGTATGTACCGCTCCATCCTGTTCCAGTTTTTCCATCTGCTTGATGGCCTGATCCGGGGTCAGGGATTCCAACCCCTGATCCTGGGCAAGACCAAAATAGCCCATATCAAGATCTTTATACCAGGCATCCGGGCTATAGCTGACCGAATAACAGCAGCGGTTTTCCGTTCTCTGGGAGACCCAACGGCAGGCACAGGGCAGCCGCACTACAGTAGCTGCCTTACCTACCAGTTCCCGGATATCCTCGATGGTAACCACCTGGCCGAAATGCTCCTCTTTGGCTTTGGCAATCATTGGCTGGACAATGCGATCCGGCAGTCGATTCTTTTTGCCGTACAGGGTTTCAAGGCGACCAATGGTTACCGCTCCCTGCTCCATGGTGGTGGTAAAAAAGTTGTTGATATACTCGCGACGGGCAAGGTCGCTTACCAGGTCTTTACTGTAATTCGCAGCATTTTTAAACCATACCTTGCCATCACCGTGTTCGGAGCAAAATTCACACATTTATCTTGTTTCCAGGTTGAGTTATTGTCCTCATGAATTATCTATTGGAAGCATTAATCAAGCCTCATTTCGGCTAAATTTTCTTCCCAGTGTAATTTATCTCTTAGTTTTCTAATGTTATCCTGTTTCTTGACTTGAACAAGCAGTTTTTAAGCAGTATCAACAACGCTTTTCTTTGTGTTGAGATCACTTAATTGTAATGCTTCTCTCATCAGGTTATCAGCAATTCCCGAAGGTATCCAAAATGACATAATAAGGTAATTTAAAAGTTGTCTTTCGTAAACTTTTTGAAAGTATTAACGAAAAATGGTATCCTCTTTAAATTTTATGGTAATCTTGGCGAGCCTCGTACCCATGCTCCAGGTAAGCGAGCTTGCGAGACTCCGTCTGTGGGAACCAGTGCGGTAAGCGAAGTACCATAACTTATAAAGAGGATACGAAAAATGTATATTTTATTTTGACATATCAATGAGCTATATTTTTTTGCTTTTTGCAAGAACAACAAGAACTTACAAGAAGCTACAATATCGAACCAACTCAGATCAATAGTCAAGGTACACCAAAAACAAATTGAACAAATTAAGCAAATCAAGCAACGCAAACACCTCAACGCAGATGCTCTTATCCATGGGGCCTTCGTACTAATTTTGGAAAAATTAAGGATCATCGTAATCCAAACGCTGTAATACCACTTTCAGATGTGCTTATGTCAACTTTTGCAATGTTTTCGATCAAAGATCAATCACTTCTCGCCTTTGATCAACGGCGGAAACAAGGTGGGCATAACTTGCGGACTATTTTTGCTAGTAGTACAATCCCTTGTAACACCTCAATGCGTCATATTTTAGATGGTCTCGATCCGGTTGATATACGACCAGCATTTAAAGAGATTTTTGCCAGGATGCAATGCGCCAAGGTATTGGAAGAATACATCTATATCTATATGGATGGTTGCTATCTACTAAGC
>DAOVTM010000174.1 GCA_030633145.1 Desulfobulbaceae bacterium | reverse complement strand
GAGACCAAGATAGAGTTGGGGAAAATACGCCCTCTCCTGGAAGAAGTTATCTCAACCCTGGATTTAAAGGACAGGGATAACGACGAAATTACCCCGGACGCACTGATTGATTCAAGCCTCTTGAACAAGGTGATGCCGCAGCCATTTCTCAAGATTAAGCAGTTTGAAGATACTGCTGTATTTAAGATCATTGCCCGTTCTGCCCAGGCAGAGCAGGCACAGGCAATAGCAAACAATTTTGCATCGCTGTACATTGAATATACTATCCAGAGAACCAAGGAAGAGTACATAGCGGTTCGGAAGTACCTTGAAAGCAATATCAAGGAGGTGCGGGCAAGGTATGAGGCATCGCTTTCGTCCATGAGTGCGTTTAAAATCAGAACAAAGATAGTTGATCTGGAAATAGAGCAGGATAACATTATTAACAAGTTGAATAGCTTTACCAGCTCATTGGAAGAAAACGATCAACTACTCGTTCTGACCAGAAGTGAAATAAACCGAACCCGGCAAGAGATAAAGAAGATCAGCAAATTCAGAACAGAATCCAGGGAGTTTTCGCGCAGCAGTGAGCTTATCTTACTTAAGGAAAAACTCAATGAGATGCTCATTAATATTGCGGTCAAGGGTACTATTTTGCAAAAAGATCACCCTGAGTACAAGAAAATTGAACAGGAATTCAATGCGATACGTAAAATAATCAGCAATGAGAAAAAGGTTACACTCAACCGGGAAAACGTGTCCCTTGATCCGATTCGCGATACCCTTACCAGTGAATTAATTGCTCTCTCCATTGATAAAGAGGTTGCTTTGGCCAGGAAGAAAATCCTGGAACAGTTTATTGCACAATATAATGAAAAACTACTCAAGATGCCCGCACTGTTCGAGGAATATTCCCGGCTGGAACTTGCTCTGTCCGTCAACAAATCCTTTTACGAGGAGTTGTTGACCTATTTAAAGAAAATCGGTGTTGCCGAGACCCTCACCCTTTCTGATTCCCGAATCATAGAAGACGCTGTGTTACCGGAAAAGCAGAAATATCCCAAAAAAGGACTGAATTTAGTGCTGGGTATTATGCTGGGGATATTATGGGGAACCCTGTTTGCATTTTTTCTCGAATATATTGATACCAGTATTAAAACGCATCGTGATATTCGTCAGATACAGGATGGTTCATGCCTTGGAACAATACCAAAAACAAAACATTTAAGACATAAACGGATCATTTCACGGATAGCTGCTGTCTCTGCGGTTTCGGAATCGTTCAGGGCGGTACAGAATCAGATAAGCAACAGGAGACAGGAAACTGGGGACAGGAGACATGGTCAAACAGGACAGTGTCAAACTATCCTGGTGACAAGCAGTTTCCAGGGAGAGGGGAAGAGTTCTGTTGCGGCAAATCTCTCCATAGCGTGCGCAAAGGTTGATAACAGGATACTGTTGATGGATATTCATTTACAGCGTCCCACGCTGCATAAATATTTTTCCTGTCGCAAAAGTCCAGGTATCGTGGATGTTTTGGAAGGTTCCAGCCCCCTGGAGGATGCGGTCATTGTCACTGACATCGGGGGCGTGGATCTGCTCCCGGCAGGAGCCGGGGCTGCTGACCCCGGTCGGTTGATTGATTCAAAGCAGATGATTTCAATTCTCCAGCATTGTAAAGTGAACTATGACATTGTCATCATGGATTGCGCCCCTTTACAGACCACAAATGATGCTGTCAGCCTTGCCTCTCAGACAGATCTATGCCTCTTTGTGATTCAGGCAGGAAGAACAGCCATACCTGTTGTTGAGCAGGCCGCAGAGATGCTGCGTGTCGGCGGAGCCGATGATATTGGTTTGCTTGTCAACAGGTTCGCGGTAAACAGTTTCCCGATAAACAGTTTCGCTTAGATTTTACTTAAATGAATCATGTCACACAACAAACTGTTTGCTAAAAACCTCCTCTTTACCTTTAGTTCAAGGGGAGTGGAAATAATTGCCGGACTGGCGGTTGTCGCCCTCCTGACCCGCTTTCTTGACCTGGAAACCTATGGCAGCTATTCTGTTATGATGGCCGTTATGTGGGTGGTTCTGCCTATCTTTAATCTTGGCTACCCCCGAATACTTGTCCGTGAAATTTCGCAGCAGCAGACCAGGACAGCCCATTTTATGATGATCGGTTTGACCTGGAATCTCTTTGTTACCCTTGTCCTCTTTACTGCTCTTTTTCTTTTTTCCTTCCGCTTGAGCGGTTATGAGTTGCTGCTGTATGCTCTTATTATTGGCAACGTGGCAATTATGGCGGTAACCCAGACGGTCGGTTCTGTCTATGTCGCCTTTCAACGAATGCATTATGAAACCGGGCCAACCCTGTTGACCATGCTCCTGCTGGTTCTCTTGATGACTGGTGTGGTATTTTCAGATCTGGGTATGCTGGCAATTTTTACCGCCTATGGACTGGCCTATCTGGCTGGACTGGCAGTCTCGATCCTGCTGACCGGCAAACTGTTTCCCTGGCTGCGACAGCTTGCCTTGAATCTGAAGGGAGTACAATCCACCTTCCGAGAATCGCTTTATATAGGTATTTTTCAACTACTGGTTCAATTGTACCTCTATTCCGGGAACTTTATGCTCAAGTGGCTGGTTGAGTATGATGATGTGGCCTTATTCCAGGCTCCTTTCAGGATTTTTACAAGATTGCAGATTGTACCAATGTCCTTTATGCCGGTTTTGCTGCCTATTTTTTCCAGGCTGCTGGCAGACAGCGGGTCACGAAAAGATTTTACTCGAACCAGCCGCTCAATTTTTATGCTCATGGGAGGGATCGGTCTCCTGCTGACCGTCTGCTGTTTTTTTCTTGCAGATTTTTTTATTCCGCTGCTTCTGGGAGAGAACTTTACCCGTTCTTCGGCAGTGTTCAAGGTTTTGTCCTTATCTATATGTTTTTTCTTTTTGAACACGGTTTTCGATACCCTCTTTATTGCCTCCAGAAAGATTCAATATCTGACCCTTATCCAATTGTCCGGACTACTGGTCTGTGCAGCCGTAAACCTGATTCTTGTCCCGGAAATGTCCTATATTGGCAGCAGTTGGGCAATATTTATTTCCAGTGGAACTATGCTGCTTGCAAATATTTATTTTTGGTATTCTTCATATCAAAGACTATGATATAAAGAATAACCCTGTTTTTATACCATCATCAGAAGAGGAGAGCCGTGAGAGTAATTCTAATCCAGCAGGATATGGGAAGAAGAACAATAAAATACCCCTTATTTCCCATTGGTTTATGCTATATAGCCACTGCGTTAAAAGATCATATTGTCACTGTTTTTGATCCCAACTCCTTTGATTATCCTGCCTGTTTTGACAAACTCAGAGAAGAAGTCAGGCGATTCAAACCTGATATTGCAGGTATTTCCATCCGCAATGTGGATACGACCCAGCGGCGGGATCTCTTTGTCCAGTTTAATACTGTCCAGCCAACGATTGATGTTATAAAAGAAATCTATCCTGACTTGAAAATAATTGTGGGTGGAACTGGCTACTCTATCTTTGCCAGAGAAATCCTGGAGCGTTTACCGCAGATAGACTATGGGGTGTATCTGGAAGGTGAAGAGACCACGCCAGAACTACTGGAGAATCTCGATCATCCTGAACGAGTTAAAGGGGTGTATTATCGAAAGGATGGAGAGGTGATGTTTTCCGGGGAAAGATCGGTACCGGATTTTTCAAGTTTCAGCATTCCCAGAAGGGACGCTGAACTGCTGGATATTAAAAAATACCATAGCCCGTTACATAATGTTATGGGAGTACAGGGCAAAAGAGGCTGTGTATTCACCTGTTCCTATTGCAGTTATCCCTTTTTGAATGAACGAAAATTACGCTTACGCGAGCCGGAACAGGTGGTTGACGAGATTGAACAACTTGTCAGTGACTATGGAATAAAAGGGTTTACCTTTGTGGACAGTGTGTTCAATGTTCCTGAAAAACATGCCCGGGCTATTTGTGAGGAGATGATTAAACGGGGAATAAAGGTTGAATGGGGAGCCTGGATTACACCAAAGGATATCTCTGTTGATTTTCTTGAACTGCTCCGTGAGGCGGGCTGCCGCCATATCGGCCTGTCACCAGACGCTGTTTCTGACCGGGGATTGCAGGCTCTGCATAAGGCATTCACGGCCCAGGACATCATTGAAAGCCTGAACACCGTCAGGCAGGTAAAGGGTATGGCGGTGGGCTATAATTTCTTTTGCAACTATCCGGGCATGGGCTTGGGTGATGCGTTCAAGATACTCATACTATTATTTAAAATACCGCTCTACATGCCTGGCAGGGGCGGTGTCGGACTTGGCTGGATACGGTTGGAACCCCATAATAAACTCTATGATATTGCCATTAAAGAGGGGGTTATTGATGCGAATACCAATATGCTGCCAAGAGATGAAAAGGAGTTGTCGCGGCTTTTTTACACCCCGCACAGCCAGCGATATATTACCCTCATCTTTGACATAATGTTATTTATGGTGGATCGAATCCTCAAGCCGACTGTAAAATTTTTATTTCATACCATCAACAGGATTCGAGGCAGGAAGTCTCTGTATGATTCATGAGCAGCCTTAAACTAACCCTTGCACAAACCCTTGGCAACAAGCTGGTTGACAGCGGCTTGTGGTTGTTCTGGTTTCCATTCAGGAGAATCATGCAAATGCTGCCAATGGACATCAGCCTGGGGATTGGCTGGCTTGCGGGAGTTGTTTTTTCCTGGATATTGTTTCCCCTGCAAAAGGAAATTGCCGACGAACTGAGGGAATTATTTTCTAAAGAAAAATTTTCCAAAGAAAGCTCTGGGAAAAAAGAGTCTTCCCAGGAAAAAAAATCTACGAAAAAAAGCAGGCAAAAGATATCCGTAATTGCCAGAAAGAGTATTCAACTTGATATCCAGAGACGGGTGGAGGAGTTGATTCTGCCATGTCTGAACAAAGAGAGTATCGCACGACTTGTCACCATTGAGGGGGAAGAATATCTCAAACAGGCAGCAGCACAGCAGCAGGGAACAATTATTTTACTCTCCCATTTTGGCTCGTTTTTGACTATTCTTCCTGCCCTGGGGTTTAAGGGATACTTGGTCAACCAGTTGGGCGGAACCCCAACCCTGAAACACCATCGTGGTATTCACGAGCAGGTCTTTCAGGTGAAGAAAAAAGATTATGCCAGGCTACCAGTGCGTTTTTTACGAGCTGATCTCCATATAAAAAAATTACTGCAAGCCCTTAGAAAAAATGAGTTGGTTGCGATAGCCTTTGACGGCAGGGTGGGCAGGAGCTGGACAGAGGTGAATTTTTTTAACAGACCTGCTTATTTTGCACCGGGTCCGGTACGGATTGCTGCCAAAACCGGAGCGGTTCTGCTGCCAACCTTTATCGTCCGGGATCGCTATAATCATCACAGGCTGATTTTTGAAGCACCTGTGCAGATTATTAAAAAATCTATGCAGTCTGAAAAAGGTGAAGATTTTCTCACAGAAAATATGCAGGGGCTGGCAGACTTGTTTGCCGGGAAAATTGCAGAGCATCCTGAACATTTTGCTATGATTATGCACATTAATAAAAAAAGGGCGGCAAGGGGGATCATTGAACAGGATATCTTTAATAGATAACAGACTTTTCAGGAGAAGGGTATTCAGAAGAAGAGTATTTATCTCTGCGGTTTTATGTGCCTTGCTCACCCTGCTCCCAGGTAAAGCAATACTCATTGCTGATGAAATGGGTGTGCTTGTGCAGCAGTTTCATACTCTTTTGCAGAAACAGGGAGCGACCGGCAAGAGGGTTGCAGAGGCAAGAAAACTGGATCAACAGTCCAGGAAGGCTTTTGCCGCAGGTAATCATCAACAGGCAAAACTGTTATTAGAGGAGGCCATTGGTCTGCTAGGTTCCGGACAGGCATTGGTGTCTGATGTCGTTCCAACGGCATCTTTCCTGGAGATAAAACCGGTTTTGGTAAACCCGCAGCACCGGGTCAACCAACAGACCTTTGACTCTCCCTTTGGTCTCTTTGGCCCTTATGAACTGTTTATTGATGGCCATGAAAGCCTGCCCCATGAACGAATAGATCAGTCGTTTTCTGGGGTGGTGCCGGGTGTATCTCCCGCAAACAGTGGGAGCGAAAAGATGGATCGGCTGGTCTGTCAATTTCAGAACCTGTTGGCTGGAGAAAAAAACAGGGGCAGGGATGTAACTGAGGTGGAAAAGCTTGATACGATGTCCCGAGAGGCACTTGCCGATGGTAGAGCGGATGAGGCACGATATCTGCTCGAAAAAGCAGTGCAGAAATTATCGGCTCATGCACCTCCTGCTCCTGCTGTTTCTCCTCTTCATCCTGGTTCTGCAAACAGCAGAACACCAGTGGTCAGTAAACAGGATATTAACCAATATCTCACGGATCTTCAGGTTCCCTGGGTACAGGAGATGGTCTTTAATATTAATGAGCTGCCAGGGGCAGTGAATGTTTATAGCCGAGTGGGCAGGGAAGGGGGACTCACCCCTCCAGGGAACGATCTGGACAGTTATGCCAGAGCCTTGCGGAAATTTATTGTCACGAGCAGACACCGGGTTAAATACTATGAGGCGGACACCGAACCAAGCGGTTTTCCGCCCCCGGTTGGCTGGCAGGGATACCCTGAACAATATGCAGCCTTTTTGCGGACAACATATCAGACCATTAAAGAGGAGTGTCCTGACTGCCAGGTGGTTCTGGGTGGTATGGTGGGCGTAGGCCCGGCAGATGAGGGAATGGTTGACCGGAAGAGTCAGCATCTGCAGTTTCTACGGACAATTTTAGCCCATGGGGCTGGCAGGTATTTTGATGTTTTCTCCTTTAAACAACATCATAACATGGCCGTCGATTATCGTTCCATTGGTGCGAGAATGGCAGCATACAGGGCTATCTTTGCGGATTACAACATCGAACTCGATACCATCCCTGTGTTTTTGGAAACAGCGGCCTATAACGGTACTCCGGGATATCCGGACGGCAATCCTTTGTCCTTTATTACCCTGTCGCCCCAGTCAGAAAGGGAGCAGGCAGCAGCACTGGTCAAGCTCTACATCTATGCGCTCTCCCTGGGGATAGATAAGATTTTTTGGAATGGGGTAGTGGAACGGCATGATTTTGGCGGCTTCAAGGGGAACCCTTTCAACTTTTACGGGTTGGTAAATAATCCAAAAAACGATGGGGAATCGCATCAGAAACTTGCCTATTATACCTATCAAAAAATGATTGAAACCTTTGCCAGTGCCGACTGGCAGGGTATGAAAACTGTGCGGGATGACAAGAATATCTGTATGTACAGCATTCCTCTTAAACTGCCGCTTCACTCCAGGTCAGGCGGGAAGAAGAAAAACAAGAAAATCTGGGTGGTCTGGAGTGATACAGGACAGCAGAAAGCCGTGACCATTGGTGCGATTCAATCATCCAGGGTGCGAATAAGCAGCTCTGTTCCCCTTTATGATTCAGGGGCTGAGGTTGCCTCTTTACAAAAAGCACAAAAAAGACAAAAAAGATTTTACCTCAAGGAAGTACGGGTGCATAAACGATCAATCACGGTTCAGGCGGGTGCTGTACCGCTCTATATTGAGGAACTGTGAGCATTAATTGTGAGCAGCTGATGAACAGCACAGCTGAACCTTTTCCCGGAAATTTTGTCTCTCGTTCCCACGCTCCTGCGTGGGAACCTAGTATAGACGCTTCAACGTCCTTTGCATGAATGTAAAAAACAGTTTTTATCAGGACGCAGGAACGTCCGTCCTCTGTTCCCACAGACGGAGTCTCGCAGGCTCGCTTACCTGTAAAACAACAGGCGTACTCTTGTCGGCCCTGTTCCTGCTCCTGTCCGCACTTTTCTGTTTTGTTGCTCCATGGCCGGTTTCCATCCTCTACAGTGTTGGCACGGTTCTCATGCTGACATTGTTCCTCAAGCCGAGAGCAGGAGTCTATCTTCTCCTGTTTCTTACCCCGATAACGACCTTTACCTGTTATGTTACAATCCTTGCTGAATGGAATTTTGTGGTCGGGGGAGTCTCTCTTATCAATCTTATACCCTTCTTTGCCCCCTGGGCAGCAGTTACGGCACTGGGGCTGCTCTACGCAAAATGGGGCAAGCTGAACAATGCGTCCCCTGACGACAATTGTACTAACCCATTACAAATTCCGATCCTTCTGCTGTTGATATATGCGGCTGCAACCATCTTCTGGTCAGAAAACAGAACCCATTCATTTTTTCAGTTTACCATTCTGCT
>DAOVTM010000100.1 GCA_030633145.1 Desulfobulbaceae bacterium | reverse complement strand
CCAAGTTGCGTTCCCACGCTGGAGCGTGGGAACGAGAGGCTACCATAAAATTTAAACAGTATACACTATAACAAACAAATCAATATCGCTATCAGGTGTTGGCACCCCCCCAAGCGTGTGAACACAAAAGAAAAACTCTCTCTGGCTTTAAAGCTTCAGAGATTCTTTTCGTTACTTCCCCAATTACTTCATTTGTATTCTGTTGTCCCGTTGATTTTCCCACTCTTTATCTCAAAAAAAGCCGTTAATATTGAAACATCCGTTTACTTTGCAACACCAGACGTTTGTCTATAAGACTGGTACGATATTGCGTAAATGAGTTAGCAGCCTGTATGCTATTTGGCTACCGGAATTCGTAGGTATGATTTACGCAGTTGCATCGGTCAATATTTTTTCTACTTCAGCTTCCGGCAACTGAAACATCTCGGCAATAGCCTTGTTCGTTAATCCTGCTTTTTTTGCCTGATGGAGCATGCTTGCTCTTTCTTCTATTTTTCCTTTTTCTCTGCCTTGCACGCTGCCTTGCTCTCTGCCTTGCACTCTGCCTTGCTCTATTCCTTGCTCTATTCCATTTTTTCTACCCTTTTCCTCGGCCGACGCAATTTTACTTGCAATATCAGCCATCGATTGCATCCTGGTTTCGTAGATTTGGCGTTCCTCTTCATTAAACATCCGATCTACAGCACTGATGGCTTTGACAATATTTTTGTCAGAGGCAAGTGATTCCGGAATTTTGTTTTCTGTTAACTCGTAGGCTTTGGTTAAAAATGTTATCCAGCGGTCAAGGGGGGCTTCTATTTCCTTATATGCTTTTTTGAATTTACGCAGTTCAATATAATGAAGTTCAAAAATATCATGCAGGTTATCGTCTTCTCCACTGGTGGTATTGATAATTTTATAGAGATTGTGGAACTCAGTTTCCGACGGAACAAAATCAAAATCAAGGATGTTGATGCTGATCGTTTTTCTCAGCTTTTTATACATCTGTCCTTCACTGAGTTGTTCTGTAACGAGTTTGGCCCAATAATAGATTGCCCGTTTATCGAAATTCAGGTCTTCACCTATCTGCATTTCGATATTGTACCAGTGATTCTTGTCATCAAGGGCTTTAATGTCAAGAATTGACATTTTCCCGGCTTTATAATCAGCAAAATTATAGGGGTTTTTCAGTTCAATGTCTGTTACCCTGTCAGGTTCAGAGACAATAGCGTTAATCAATGAAATGAGAAGATCTTTGTTCTCTTCACTGCCAAAAAGTTTTTTAAAGGCAAAATCAACTCTGGGATTAATTCTACACATTGTTATACTCCTTTCGTAATTATTGTACCGGAATAAGGTCAGAATAAACCGGTTATCCTGGCAAAAAGTCCTGCCATTGAAATGGCGGCAAACACCATGGCAAAGGAAAACAGGCGAATACTCATGGCTCGGTTTTCCCGCAGCCTTGCCATTCGGCGTTGGGTGAAGTTGGTATCCATTTTAAGGGTTTTAAAGAGCTGGTAGTGGATTTCTATACTCATAGGATTGCTGTGATGGATTATTAACCGAGTTGTTTCATTGAACTGGGAGGATAAAATATACGTTCATCTATTGAAAATATAACTATGCTGACAGGTTAAAAGCAAGGGGAAAGATACCCGACAGGAAAGTTTGTTGACCTCTCTACGGGGTGACAAGTATTCAATCCACCTTTTGCATAATCATTACCGAGGATAATATGGAAACGGGCATCATTCGGCAACTGTTCTATTGCTTTTCTGATGACGATGATAGCATTATCAATTTTTCTGTTTATAACGGAATCAGTTGCTAGCACTAGCAGTCGTCTGGGTCCCACGGTCCAGCGTTGGAACGGAAACTGGACGTTCCAGGTAAGCGAGCTTGCGAGACTCCGTCTGTCTCGCATCGACCGCTGGAGCGGTCATTCAAGGTTACCACGCAGGAGGTAAGCGAGCCAGCGAGACTCCGTCTGTGGGAACCAGGGGCAATATGAGTTATCTGATTGAAATTGCGATTTGTCCCGCCTTAAGTTGAAGCCTGGGTATGCACTTTACTCAACCAACCACAACATGTAGTATATAGCTATAAAAGAGAAAAAACATCCCGTTTGTAGCATCGATTATTCCAGTACGTTCCAGGAATTTGATGAATGGTTTAGCACTGAAGAGGCTTGCCATGCCTACATTATGAAGCTCAGGTGGCCTCAGGTTTTCCTGCCCTGCAATAGCTCCGCCAATCAAAACTACAACTGTCAATTGAAGAAGATATTTAGCTATCTCTACAACAAGATCAGATTGTGTTTTCTCTAATGTACTAAAATCAATGACTGTCATCAGGCAGATTAATCCTGAGGCAGAAATAATTAGAAAAATACTAAGCAGAAAAGGAATCCTTCATTTGCCAGTTGACACATTTTAAATGAAGCCAAATCTTTTCCGGTGCGTGAAACGCACCCTGCACAGTTGAATGCACGGCGTTTATGCAGGGTGCGTTTTACGCACCAGAAAGTGACAGCAACTTTAAAAGTGTCAGCTAAGCGAAGACTTCGACTACTTTTAGGCTGTTATAAAGGATGCCAAAAAATAATTAGAAAGTTGGAGCGATGTGGATTTCTTCTCATATCTTATAACTCAATACTCAAAACCGCTGTGTTGCTCCTGAAGTATGTTTACGATGGCTGAAGGGAGGGATCTCTACTAATAATAATAGACCAGCTCCAGCTTAACCAGATCATCATCACGGAGGCTGTACGCTGGTTCATTTTCATCAATATCAATAAACAGGGTCGCATCAAGGGCAAGTTTAAATTTATCCCCAATACGGCGGCTGGCTTCCACAGAGACAAAGGTTGACGACAACTCCATATCGTTAATGATACCGGTCAACAGTTGACTGCCAGCGGCATCATTGACAGCCAGGCGAACCCCGGCCATAATGTCGTTATTATAGGGAGTGACAACATTGTCATCTGTGTCGTCATTATAGACATACTCGCCTATTAAACCCAGATCCATACTGGACTCTATAATACCTACAAAGGTATATTCAAAGCCAAAGGTGGTGGCTGCATGAGATGTTCCCTGGCCGGAGCGGTAATACGCTTCACCCTTGAGGAGCCAGCTACCGGCAACCATCTGTAAATCCAGGCCAGTCTGACTGATCTGCTGGTAAAAGGGGATCAGTACCGGTGTCTCTCCTCGTCTGCCGAGTTCCATTGTCGGTTTGCGGGAGGTGCCGAGGAACTGATAGATGCCAACATCAGCATCCCAAAAGGTGTTTGAATAACGAAGGGCAAAATCAGTGTGTTGCTGTCCCGATTCACTCTCATATCTTGCCTGCTCAGTGTCCACCACAAGGGGAGTGCGAAGGCGGCCATGCTTGCCGGGATACGTTCTTTCACGAAACCAGGGCAGGACAAAGGCATCAACCGTACCCCAGTCTCGGGGAACGGAGAGGTGAGCCATGGGTTGGCCGAGCTTCTCTTCATCATCCAGAGATTCTACCAAGTCGGTCTGGTTGATGATATCAACCAGGTGGACAAATTCCGTAGCACCCCAGAAAACCTTACTGATACCTATTGTTATCTCCCATTGATCTGCGAGATGGAGATAGCTTGCTTCCCGAATATCCCAATGGGTGCGTTCATCATCACTGCTGTCTAAACGGGCAAAAGGGGTGAAAAGAACACTGGATCCACTCTCAAACTGGTGATAAAATTCCGGTTTGATGGCTATGGAACCGTACTGGGACTCCTGCTCAGAATAGGCCGAAGGCCCGAGAAAAAAACGTCCCTCCATGGACAGTTCCCCGCTGAACTCATACCCATGTGCTGACAAGGGAACAAGAATGATCAGCAAAGGCAGCCAGAGTCTCAACAGGCAGCGACGGACATTTTTTGCCCACTGCTCACTGCTCTCTGTTTTCTGACTTCTGTCTCCAGTTTCCTGCATTATCTCGCTCTCTTCAAGCTGTTCTTGTTAAAATCGCTCTCCTTGAGTCCGGTTTTAAACTTATAGTCATTGAACTTGAGAATTGTCGATTTTCCGCTCTGATGATTGACCATCTGCATTTCATCTGCACGCCAGTGTTTACCTGCGTACTGCTGATATCCTTTCACTGTCAAGGTTTTGAGATGGCTGTTCTTACGGTCAAAATATTTAACCTGCCATACCCGGTACTGATCCTTGTCCAACCAGACAACCTGACGACTGTACCCGGAATTTTTCTTGTCAACCGGGTAGCGCTCTGAAACAAAACAGTTATGACCAGCCACCTTTTCGTCTTTCAGGTATTTATAGGAATACTTTTCAATTTCCTGACTGGCGATATCCTCGTAGGAAAATTCGCTGCCCATGAACGAGCCGGATTTATTGCGGGAGTTGATCCGCTTGACCCGTTTCAGAGCCGGAAGGAACAACCACTGCTCATCATCTCCGACCTTATGGGTAAAGGTGAGAAAAGCGGTTCCCTTGACATCACGCGGGGTGTCAAAAATGGAGAGGCTCTTGTCGCCGTCACCCACTACCTCAAGGGTCTTTGAGCGAATTTCCCGTTTACTCTCCTGACCTTGCTTATTACGCAGGATCATCAACATCTTGGCGGTGTAGTCAGCAAAGCCCTGATCGCGTTTATCCGCTTCAACGGCAATGGCCAGTCCTTTTTCTTCTGGAGTTTCCGCAGATACAGATTGTATCAGGCGTACACTCAAAAATAGGACAAGAACAATCTGTATCAAGGCGCGAGTGAATTTTGATGTGTGCATAGTTTTTCCAGAGTTATGGTTATTTATCAACTTTCAACAACAGGGTAGGCACGAAAAAGAAATCCAGTAACAGGGCAAAGGCAATGGTGATTGCGGTCATTGACCCCATGTGGGAGTTGATCTGGAATCCTGAAAAGGCAAGCACAGTAAAACCGCAAACCAGGGTAATAGTGGTGATCCAGATGGGGGAACCCACCATCCTGAAGGCGTAGCGGATTGCATCCTCGCAAGACTTATCAAGTTCAACCCGACCCCGTCGGTATTTTGACATAAAATGAACCGTGTCATCAACCACAATTCCCATGGTCATGGCCATCATTACAGATACTGCAATGCCAACCCCACCCACGAAAAATCCCCATATCCCAAAGCCCATAAAGGCGGGCGCAAGGTTGGGCAGCAGGGAGAAGAGGCCAAGTTTAACACTGCGCAGCACCACGATCATAATCAGGGATATCACCACCAGGGCCAGAACAGAGGCGATGAGCATGGATTTGACATTCCGTTCCGCAATGCAGGAAAAGATGATGGAAAGGCCGGTGCCTTGGGTCTGCATGGAGGGAGGCGCATTCTCCTCCAACCACTGACGACCTCTCTGTTCCAGTTGCCGTACCCCTCGGGTGGAAAGGCCAACCATGGTCACGGTCATTCTACTGGCGGATTTGTCCAAGTTGATGCGGTCATTCAGATCCAAACCAAAGGGGAGGCTCATCTCATAGAGCAGGAGATATTGAGCGGCCAGATTTCGATCATCCGGGATGGTATAAAATGAATCATCATCACCGTGCATGTTGCGGTTGAGCCGTTTCATAATATCGGTGACCGTATTCACATTACAGACGTGTTCCTGCTGTCGGAACCAGTTGGCAAAGTCCTCTACGGTCTGCAAATACTCGGGATTGTTGACTCCCCCGGATTCACCCGCCTTGAGATCCCAGTCAATAACATAGAGTCCGGTGAGATTCTCTGTGGTAAAATCAGATGCCTGGCGGAGATCGAAACGGGTATCAAAATAATTGAGAAAATCATCATCCAGTACCAGGCGACTCATCCCGGAAGTGGTGCCGACAATCAGGAAGAGCATGACCCAGAAAATTATCTTTTGCTTTTTGACCACATAATCACCCATACGATCATAAAAGGTATCATCGTACTGCCCTTCTATGGTCTTGACTTTGAAGGGTAGCACTGCCATCAGGGCGGGAAGAAAGAAAATGGAATAGAGAAAGGCGGCCAGGATTCCCATGGCAACAATATTGCCCAAGGCTCGAAAAGGTGGGGCATCGGAGAAGTTCATGGTCAAAAAACCAATGGCCGTTGTCAGGCTGGTGACCATTACTGGCTTAAAGTTAATCTGTATGGATTCCGCAATGGCAGCATGTCTTTCATGTCCCCGCCGCATCTGGTGAAACATGGTTGCCAGGATATGGATCGAGTCTGCCACAGCCAGGGTGAGAATAATTGTCGGGGCATTGGCCGAGGCTGGAGTTAGCATGATACCCAGCCATCCGGTCAGCCCCATGCCAGTGAGGGTGGAAAAAATGATCACCAGCAGGGCTCCGAACATGCCGACAACCGAACGGAGGTTATAGGCCATGATGAGGAGGATCAGGCCGTACATGATAGGAATCAGGAGGGTGATATCATTTTTTGCCGCAATGCCGAATGCGTCGTCTATCATGATACCGCCAGCTAGATAGATCTCCAGCTGGGGATATTTTTTTTCTATTTTTTCAACCAGATCACGACAGTAATCGGCAACTTCATTAGATTCTGTTCTATTTTTGCCGGGTTTGACGATGTTGACGTTGACCCCGGTAACATGACCGGTTGTTGAAATGATCCTTCCTACCAGCAGGGGATCTTTAAGTGCTATGGCCATAGCCTCGTCAATCTGTTGCTGACTGATGTTTTTTGCGTCATAGATCAGGTCTTCAACAATCAGGTCATCGCCTTCTGCCCTGGTGTGCTGAAAATTGGTAATAGAATCTATCCGGCTGGAATAGGGTGTCTTCCAGGCTTCTTCTGTCAACTCCTCAATGGCGGTCAGGATGTCCCGGTCAAAGACATTGCCGGATTTTGGTGCGACTACGAAAAGGACATTTTTCGCCTTGCTATAGGTCTGCTCCAGGGCTTCCAGGGCATTGAGCTGTGGATTGTCTTTGGAAAAATACATGCGACTGTCATTGGAGAACTGAATGTATCGCATACCACTGGCTGCTGTGGCTACCAGTATCAGGGTGAGAAGGATGATGGGCCAGCGGAATTTGATTACAAACAGGCTGAGCCAGGTTTCAAATTTGTCCATTGCATCTGCTTGGGTTGAGGTTCTGGAATCGGGTCATGGTATTTATGTATCAGGTGTGTCAGATAAATGACACTTACTGCCAATACGTTAGCTTTGCAAGATGTGTTCCTTTTGGGAATTGCCATTGTGATGCTGCAACAGTAATAGTGAGACGTAATGAGGCGGTATAATTTGACATGTACCCCAGATGGAGTATAAAATGATAACCCTCTATCTTCTTGGTGAGTTCTTGAACATACCTCCTCAAATAATGCGGATATTGATATGCCTCTCTCATGGAATGAAATACGAAATCGGGCCTTTGCCTTTGCTGGTGAATGGCAGGACGAAACCCGCGAACAGGCAGAGGCAAAATCATTCTGGGATGATTTTTTCAATGTATTTGGTATTTCCCGCCGCCGGGTGGCCTCTTTTGAAACGCACGTCAAAAAGAAAGACGGCAAAGACGGATTTATTGATTTACTCTGGAAAGGTACCCTTCTTATTGAGCATAAATCAAAGGGGAGAAATTTAGACCGTGCGCACCAGCAGGCTACGGACTATTTTTCAGGTCTGTCAGAAGAGGAACTGCCCAAATATATCCTGGTCTCAGACTTTGCACACTTTCGCCTCTATGATCTTGACCGGCACGGCGATATTGTCGCAGAGTTTACCCTTCTTGAGCTGCCCCAACAGATAAAGCTCTTTGCCTTTATGGCGGGATATACGGCAACAGAGGTGAAGCCGGAAGACCCGGTTAATATTAAAGCAGCAGAAAAGATGGGCCGCCTCCATGATGAACTGGAGTCCATAGGCTATTGCGGGCATGACCTTGAAGTGTATCTTGTCCGCTTGCTGTTCTGTCTCTTTGCAGAGGATACCGGAATTTTTGAGAAAAATTTGTTCCGGGATTTTATACAGCTGCATACAAAGGAGGATGGCTCCGATCTGGCAGCCCAGTTAAACCACCTCTTTTATGTCCTCAACACCCCTGCGAAAAAACGGTTGTCTAATCTGGCCGAGCAGTTTACGGCCTTTGAGTATGTCAACGGCAACCTCTTTGCTGATGCCCTCCCACCGGCAGGTTTTGATTCCACGATGCGAATCATGCTCCTTGATGCCTGTGATCTTGACTGGGGCAGTATCTCCCCTGCAATTTTTGGCAGCCTGTTTCAGTCTGTCATGGATGCGGAGGAACGAAGGAACCTGGGAGCGCATTACACTTCAGAATCCAACATCCTGAAACTGATCAACCCGTTATTTCTTGATGATTTGAAGGCTGAGTTTCAGCGTGTAAAGACCTCCAGAAAGAAGCTCAAAGATTTCCATCAAAAACTAGCCGAGTTGACCTTCCTCGATCCTGCCTGCGGCTGCGGGAACTTTCTGGTTATTACCTACAGGGAATTACGCTTACTGGAACTGGAAGTGCTGAAAGCACTGTATCCGAGCAAACAGGGGGTGCTTGATATCGGGATGCTGCTCCGGGTCAATGTTGATCAGTTTTTTGGCATAGAATATGAGGAGTTTCCGGCTCAGATAGCAATGGTTGCCCTTTGGCTGGTGGATCATCAGATGAATCTGCTGGTTAGTGAGGCGTATGGGATTTATTTTGCCCGGTTGCCGTTGAGGAAATCTGCGACGATTGTTCATGGTAATGCGTTGGCGATACCGTGGGAAGAGGTTATTGCGCAAGATCGGCTGTCATACATCATCGGCAATCCGCCTTTTGTTGGATCCAAATACCAGCGACCGGAACAACGGGCCGAGATAGCAGCTATCACCGGTGGTTTGAAAAGTACTGGGATTCTTGACTATGTGACTGGTTGGTATTTTCTTGCTGCTCAATACATCCAGGGAACTGACATTGAAGTTGCCTTTGTTTCCACTAACTCCATTTCCCAGGGGGAGCAGGTTGGGGTATTGTGGAAAGAGCTGTTTGGTCGCGGGGTAATTATCAACTTTGCCCATCGCACGTTTCAGTGGAACAGTGAGGCACGAGGAAAAGCTGCTGTTCACTGTGTAATCATCGGGTTTTCATTAAACAACCGGAAGGATAAAAAAATTTTTGAGTATGATGATATACGCTCAGAACCACATGAACTGAAAGTGTCGAATATCAACGGGTATCTTGTGGATGGCCCGTCCGTGTTAATTGGGGGCCGGAGAAAACCTATATGCGATGTTCCTGTAATGAAATTTGGAAATCAACCAAATGATGGAGGAGGATTTATACTTTCTGAAGAGGAAAAGAAAGAGTTTGAAATCGAAGAGCCAACCTCTTTAAAATATATAAGAAAATATGTTGGTAGCAGGGAGTTTATCAACAATTTAACAAGATGGTGCCTGTGGCTAAAAGATATTCAACCAAACGAGTTAAGACAGTCAAAAAAAATCCTTGAACGAGTCAATATCGTCAAGAAACACAGATTATTAAGTAAGCGTCCAGCAACAGTTGCTCTTGCTGAAACACCAACCATATTTGGTTTCATCTCTCACTCTGAAAGTGAATACATCATTGTTCCAAGCGTATCTTCTGAACGTAGAAAATTTATCCCTATTGGATTTATGTCTTCAAAGGTCATTACCAGCAATTTGTGTTTAATCGTACCTGGGGCGGCAATATATCATTTTGGAATAATGTCTTCCACCATGCACATGGCCTGGATGCGATATACTGCCGGTCGGTTGAAAAGTGATTATCGCTACTCCATAGGTCTTGTGTACAACAACTATCCCTGGCCGGAGAACATCACAGCAAAACAGACAATAGCAGTGGAACAAGCAGCACAGGCTGTCCTCGATGCCCGCACCGCATTCCCGGATCCCACCCTTGCGGATTTATACGACCCTTTGACCATGCCTGTGGAATTGACAAAGGCACATGCCAGACTGGACAAGGCAGTGGATAAATGCTACCGTTCGCAACCTTTTTCCAATGAGTTGAACCGGATGCAGTTTATGTTTTCCTTGTATGAAGAAATGATTTAGGTGATTTTCGATGAATATATTAATACGGTAGGTGACACAAGGGTTTGGGATGAGAAGAAATTCGGTAAGGTCATAAAAGGAATGAGTCAGTTTAACTCAGACAACACCCGGGCTTCAATCCTTATTTTTGGATCTGGAATGAGGCATATTGGAAAAAGGTGCCTGAAAAAGGGGTCTGATATCTTTATCGTTTTGTTCCTGTGAGGAGTTTATTAACAGCGAACGTCAAACTTTCAACGCTCAACGTTCAACGTCGAACGATACAGTCACTCTTAAACTTTTGGTGTTCGACCTCGAAGCTTCGCTTATTTGGACGTTCGATGTTCGGCGTTCATCTTTTTCCTTGTATGAAGAGTTGATATAAACGCTGCACCGTGCCGATAATATGGTAAATACAAAGGAAAACTAATATGGCTAATCTTACCCTCGATTTCAGACAAGCTGATG
>DAOVTM010000305.1 GCA_030633145.1 Desulfobulbaceae bacterium | reverse complement strand
TTATGACCTCCTGTGGGCTGGCTCCCTCATCAAAAAAGCTGGAGGGTTTCACTTTGAAGCGGCCATCCCGGAAAAAGGCAAACAGTTTAATCGTGATATCCATAGACATTAAAAAAAGATTGAAAAAAAGGCAGCTAATCAGGTGGCTGGTCGGCAGATCATTAAGACAGTAAAATCTAAGTACCAGTACAAAATTAACTTAACATTTTGTTGCCAATGAATGTAGCTCTTGTAGGTTGAATTAGCGTAGCGTAATCCAACATTTATCGTCGGGTTACAGACACCGCTGCGCTGTTACGCTAACCCGACCTACGCCCAATCCAATAGCAGCGACTGGAATGTTAAAATAATTATGCATGGGTACTTAAGGAACGGAGAATACATACGGGAACACAATATGCTAATAGTAGTGATCAGCGATACCCACTGACAACATGAACAACTGGGTCGCCTGAAAGGAGACGTTTTGATTCACTGTGGAGATTTCTGCCATGGGGTTAATTCCAATTTTGAGGAAAAATCATGAAAACAAAAATCATATTTCTGGACATTGACGGTGTCCTGATAAAGCTGGAATCACAATTGGACGGAGATATTGCACCGGATCCAACCTGTGTTGACAACCTGAATCAGCTTGTTCATTTAACAGGTGCCAAGATCGTGGTGTCAAGCTCCTGGAAAAAACTTGGCTTGGAGAAAATTGCAGATGTATTATCCGGTTGGGGAGTAAAGGGAGAGGTAATTTCCATCACCCCTGCCTTTGATGATGCCGGTTCTGAATACCATCGCTGGCGTGAGCTCCAACAGTGGATAGATGACTTTGCAACTGTTTCTTCATTCGTTATACTGGATGATTATACCGATATGGGAAAACTTGTTTCGCACCTTGTTATTACAGACGAGATTTACGGGCTTACCCAACGGGATGTTGACCTTGCGATTGCGATATTGGATCAAGCATAATCCTGGTTACCCTGTAGGGGCAGCCCTTGTGGCTGTCCAGCTCTTGAGCATCGACAACATATCCAAAAAATGGGAATTCCTATGCTAAGTACCTGCACAAAATTAATTCAACAATTTTTTTTGTTCTCGCTACTCTCGTACCCACGCTCCAGGTAAGCGAGCCTGCGAGACTCCGTCTGTGGGTACGTCGTTTGGACGCTCCTGCGTCCTGTCACAGCCGCTGGAGCGGCTTTAAAGGTTCCCACGCTGGAGCGTGGGAACGAGGAACATTTTCAACTCAAAAAAAAACATGAAAGACCAAAAAACAAATAACCCAGCCCAACGGCAAGAGCATATCCTAAAATTCCTGCGCAACGAATGCTACCATCCCAACAGTGAACGCAGCGGCTACACCGATGACACCGTGCTGACCATGGCAGTGGCTCAGGCTATTATAACAGGCGCAGATTACGGAGACATGCTGGCTGATTTCGCCTATAAATATACGGCGGGATATGGTTCAAGTTTCTATGACTGGGCGCATTCTCTTGAGCGCAAGCCGTATAATAGCTGGGGCAATGGTTCTGCCATGCGAGTCAGCCCTGTTGGCTTTGCATTTAATTCTGTAGAAGACGTGTTGCGGGAGGCGGAAAAAACCGCTCTACCTACCCATAATCATCCCGAAGGAATTAAAGGTGCTCAGGCCACGGCTCTCTCTGTTTACATGGCTCGAACCGGTGCCACTAAAGATGAAATCAGGAAGGAGATCAGCTCCCGTTTTGAGTATGATTTAGACCGGACTCTTGCGAAAATCCGCCCTCATTATTGTTTCAAGATTTCCTGCCAGGAGTCGGTTCCCGAGTCCATTATTGCCTTTCTGGAATCAAACACGTTTGAAGAAGCTGTCCGTAACGCTGTATCCCTAGGTGGAGACGCAGACACCATGGCCTGCATTTCCGGTGGCATTGCCCATGCCTTTTACGGGGGCGTTCCATTGAAGATAGCGGAACAGGCCAGGAAAAAGCTGCCTCAGGAGTTTATTGATATTCAGGTAGCGTTTGCAGATCGTTTTATGCGGTAGTAAAACAATATCAACGAAGTCTGGTTAGACATTTGATGTCCCGGCTTATTTAGAATCGCCGGTGTGCACAGCACACCCTACATTCCTGTATCCATGGTTTTTTCGGAGTCTGCGCTTACCTGTAGGGTGCGCTGTGCGCACCATGTTTGGCTGCGACTTCCCAAAGTGTCAGTCAGGTAAGAGCCATTCCTGCCTGGAAATGGATGTTGATTTCGCATTAACTCTTCGTCACCCCTCCTGGGAAAACGAATACTGTCCCTCAAAAAATGCAGCAACGCACTGTTCCACCATAGCATCATCGGTAAGAACCATATCCATTAATTTGGTGGCCCCCAGCAAACGGCCCAGCATATCGAGCTTTTCCTGGATGATACTGCTTTCCAACCCGGCAAGCTTGGCTTCCAGCAGGTCACCTTTCTGTTCCACGGTAAATTCCAACTGTTCAAGGATGGTACTGATAAAATCGATACGCAGGGCACGATGATCAAAGTCGCCGCCTCCGCCAGCAAATCGGAGCATACAGTAATTATCCTCTCTGCTGTCGCCGCAGAGTACATCAACAATGGTGAAATGATAGCCGAAGCGGATGTTAAAATGGAGATAATCCACCCCGATTACAGCATAACTCCCAAAGGCAAAACTGTCCCTGGCCGGTGCAATGCCTCCGGCAAGTTCGATCTTGTCATAGGCCTCCCAGTCAAATGCTTTCTTCTTCCACTGGACATCCGGATGGCTCAGCCCCTTCCACAGAGCCTGAAAGGGAACCGAACCGATGCTCGCCAGGGGTACGGATTTTTTTAACTTTGTGTCCGCAATTCCACCGCCCACGTCAAAGAGGAATACATCCAGGGGGATATCAGCGATCAGCTTCAGGGAGCCACGGCCCGTACCCGGTTGGGCAGTGGCAAACATCGCCTGCACTGATTTTTCATGGCAGAAGCGGATGATGTCGTGCATGGAGCGGCAACCTTCCGGGCTAAAGTTGTCGGCTGTCGGTTCCGTAAGTTCCAGGGGGGTAACGAATTTCAGTGCCTGCTCCAGAATCTTGTGCAGTTTGTTTTCCTCTTGCGCAGAGACCGTTGCCCTTTGTTCAGCCTCTTCAAGGAGCGGTTTGACTGTACCCTCATAGACGATACCGGTATCTCCGTCCACAGTTACTGTTTTGCCCTGCGCTAACAGTTCCGGGTCGCCTGCCTGTTCAACCCCGCAGATATAAGGCACCCCGAATTCACGAGCCACCGTGGCAAAATGGCTGGCCCGGCTGCCCTGTTCAGCAATGACTGCTGCCAGACGGCTGATGACCTGCACATACGAGGGCGGTGTGTCCCGGCAGACCAGCACTGCTCCTTCAGGGACATCACTGAGCTTGTTCTTTTTACTGACCCTGTAAATTTTTCCCGCAGCAACACCGGATGCCGCTCGTTCACAGTCGCTGAGCAGTACCTTGTGACCTGTAGTAACCGTTGTATCTGTTTTTCCCTCAATTTTCCCTGAATGCAGGGGCCTGGTCTGGAGGAAAAATAAGCGGCCATTTTTATCAATTGCCCATTCAATGTCCTGGGGAGTGTTATAGTATTTTTCAATTTTTACTGCCCATTGACCGATAATGACCGCCTCTTGTTCCGTAATCACAGGCTGGCCTTTCCTCTCAACGTGCAGCAGTTCTGGCTCCTCCTGCGCAGTCATGGTATATTGATCCGGTACTGCCGCACCGCTGACCAGTGACTCCCCCTGGCCGGCAATAACATGGAGGTGCAGGTGGTCGTTGTCACCCGCCTCGCTGCCGGTTTTTTGCAGTGGCGCACGGGTATAGAGGACACCACTGCATTGAGCGTCAACCATTTCCACAACCAGCACAGACATTGCGGTTTCCTCATCGCCCAACCCCTGATTAATCCGGTAAAAGAGGGCCTCGGGAGAATACTTGGAGCTGAGAACTGATTTATAGGACGATATCAGCTGATCTTTGCCGATATCCAGCAGGGTGGAATATAATCCTGCAAAGGAACTGGCCCCATCCTCAGAGATAGCACTGGAGCGAACCGCCACAACTATCTCTCTGCCTGCTTTCTGTTCCATTGCTGTAAAGGCTTGCAGCAGGGACTCTTCAATGGCGGGTGGGATTACGGCTGTTTTGATGCATTCTGTCAGTTTTTTGGAAATCCAGGCCAGGGAATGGGGGGAGTCAATGTTTACTTCAGCCAGCAGGTCATCCAGTTCCGGGCGCAGGTTGTTGTATTCGACAAAATAGTGGAATCCGTTTGCGGTCACAGCGAATCCGTCCGGGACTGGAGCGGTGATTTCGTTTCTCAGCAGGGCAAGGTTTATGGCCTTGTTGCCGATCTCTGTTGCTGGAGATGAAATTTGTTCAAGTGGGACGACATAGGGGGGAGCGATATTGATCTCGGGCGGTGCCAGCAGGAAGATAACATAAAAGTCAAATTTTTTATGATAGTCAGGCAGGGTACCGTACCTGGATGGAGCCATGGTTCCGAGGCTGTCGATCATGCCGCGAACCTGATCTGAAAACAGAGTAAACCGTTTGCGAATCCGGCAGAGATCTTCCCGGTGACGGCCATGCAGCAGCTCCTGGAAATCGGCCATCTGGTCATGGCAGCGGCTGTCATAACGGAGGAGGAGTTTAAATGCCTCGTACTTTTCGCGCATGATGGTGCCGGGCGCAAAAATATGAAAGGAAAACTGTTTGAAAAGGGTGTTTAGGAGCATGTAGTCAACTTGTAGATTGTAGATAAATCAAATCTAACAGATATATCATAAATTAGTAGTGGTGTTGTGTTTATGTACAGAAGTACTCTACGGTAAAAAGTTTGTACCGTCAAATTGTATTGTTTTTCAAGGTGATATAATTTGTAAGGAACAGCAGAATAATCATGGGTATTAGTGGCAATTGACTCCAGATTCTTTGCCGAATTTGCCGAACAGGATGTTAGCAAAAATAATGAACGGTAAAAAAATGTCCTCATAATAAAAGGAAAATCCGTAAACTATAATTTGAGTTGTACTTAAATGTATTAGGATGTATTCTTAACGAATTAAAGTATTCTCGTATCCTCTTTAAATTTTATGGTGATCTTGGATAGCCTCGTACCCATGCTCCAGGTAAGCGAGCCTGCGAGACTCCGTCTGTCCTGATCAACCGCTGGAGCGGCAATTAAGGTTCCCACGCAGGAGCGTGGGAACCAGTGGGATATCAAATGTTTCCATAATTTATA
>DAOVTM010000191.1 GCA_030633145.1 Desulfobulbaceae bacterium | reverse complement strand
GGCAATGCCCGGGATATGGATGGACTCAAAATTTCTCTGGGCTGCCTGCCGGAAATTAAGCATTTGCTGGCTCCTATCCCCTCGGGTCTGCTCCAGCAGATCGGGGTGGAGCTGGATCCGGTCATGGATCTCCATGAGCTGATCACCTTGTCCATCCGCGACAATGCGCCCATTACCCTCCGGGACGGTCGCCTGATCCGGGAGGGATATAACCCGGAACTGGATGAACTGATCGTTCTCCTGCGGGACGGTAAACAACTGATTGCGAACCTTGAGGCCAGGGAACGGGAGCGTACCGGTATTTCCAAGCTCAAGGTCGGCTATAATAAAGTCTTTGGCTATTTCCTGGAGGTCAGCCGCAGCCAGGCGGATCAGATCCCGGAGGACTTTATCCGTAAACAGACCCTGGTCAATGCAGAACGGTTCATCACCCCGGAATTAAAGGAGCTGGAAAACAAGATTGCCTCGGCACAGGAAAAACGACTGGTGCTGGAATATGATCTCTTTATCGCAATTCGAGAAAAAATCAGCAGGCAGAGCCAACGACTGCTGGCTGCTGCTGCTTCTGTTGCCCGGCTGGACTTCCTGTTGAGCCTCACCAGATGTGCGCACCGCTATCAGTATGTCCGACCGGAGATCAACGATAATCACGCCATCACCATTGTGGAGGGTCGTCACCCGGTTATTGAACGATCCCTGGAACCGGGCCGCTTTGTACCCAACGATGTGGCTCTGGATCAGGAGGAGCATGAACTTCTGATCATTACCGGACCCAATATGGCGGGTAAATCAACCGTGTTGCGCCAGACTGCGCTCATTGTCCTGCTGGCCCATATCGGCAGTTTTGTCCCTGCTGATCAGGCCGACATCTGCATTGTTGACCGTATCTTCACCCGGGTCGGAGCCATGGACGACCTGCGTAGGGGTCAGTCCACCTTTATGGTGGAGATGAATGAAACCGCCAATATTCTCAACAATGCTACAGATAACAGCTTGGTGATCCTGGATGAAATCGGCCGCGGCACCTCCACTTATGACGGCCTCGCCATAGCCTGGGCCGTGGCAGAAGAGCTGGCGGATAAAAACGAACGCGGCATCAAAACCCTCTTTGCCACCCATTATCACGAACTCACAGACCTGGCCGCCACCCACCAGCGGATTCAAAACTACTCCATTGCGGTACGGGAATGGAACGATACCATTATCTTCCTCCATAAACTGGTCAAGGGTGCCACCAATCGCAGTTACGGTATCCAGGTTGCAGGACTTGCCGGAGTACCTGCCCATGTGGTGGCTCGCGCCCATGAGATTCTGGCAAATATTGCTGATGGGGAATTCACAGCTACGGGGGAACCAGCAATCGGGGTTTCGGAAAAACTAAAAAACAAGAAAGGAAAAAAAAAGAACCACCCGGTGCAGCTCTCCCTGTTCCCTTCCAAAGAAGACCCTGTCCGGGAGATGGTCGCCTCAGTGGATCCGGACAGCCTGTCCCCCAGGGAGGCGCAGCAGTTTCTCTATCAGCTGGTTGAGCTGCTTGAGGAGGAGTGAAAAAGTGCGACTGATATTTTTCTTTTACTAAATTACTTTAATAAGGGAATATGATATAGTATATAAATGTTGCAAGTGTTAAGCAGGCTCCCCTCCCTGCAAAAAAAATCATTCATGAACCATCGGAGGCAAGCAAATTGGAATCAATAGAATACATTGCAGAAATGCTTTCAGACGGTCATCTTTCAATTCCTGATACAATCATAAGGAAATTAAATCTCAAATCCCATTCTCAATTAAGGATATCAATTTTAGCATTAGATACCCCTAAAAAAGGCTTATCCAGATTTAAAGGTAAATGGCAGGATGATCGTGAGGCTGTTACGATTGTAAAAAGCATTTATAAGTCCCGTGACATGAATAGACGATGCAACAAAATTGAATTATGATTGACCGCTATCTTGTTGATACAGATACAATCATTTACTGGTTAAAGGACATCTATCCACAGATTAACGTAAAGTTTAATCAAATAGAAGATGCTAACATTTTCACTTCTTCAATTACGATAGCTAAATTATACTTCGGAGCTTATAATTCAACAAAAGTGGCCGAAAACCTTAAGCTTGTTAATGAATTATCCTCAGAAATTAATATTATCAATTATGGTGTAACAGCAAGCAGACAATTTGGGAAAATCAAAGCTGGACTTAAGAGAAAAGGGACAATAATAAACGATTCTGATATCTTTATTGCATCAACAGCTCTTTCCAACAATCTTACTCTAGTTACAAATAATGAAAAACATTTCGACAGAATCGAAAATCTAAAAGTGCAAAACTGGATCAAATAAATACAAGCTCCTTTGTAACAAAATTCATCACTCAATTGAGAATATTTTTTTATTAAAACTATGCAATCAGCCAGACTAACTGTCCACAACAGCATAAAAACCAACATAATCAGTTGTTGCCTGATTCTGCTCCTGATCTGTCTGCCGATACTGGCCGGGGCTGCCAGTGTAGTTTCCAGCGCCGACCCCACAGATGTACACTATCCCGAAGCATCTTCGGCAGTCATCGAATCCGTTGACCCTGCCTCTCAGGATCAGAGCAAACCTCGTTTTAAGGCGGCAAAGGACTACTACTACCGCTTGGAACGGGATCAATCAATCGGTCAGAAACGGGACAAGTGGCTGAACGGAATCAATGATTTTCAGCGTATTTACCGTGCTGATCCCACCAGCGAACTGGCTCCTTCCTGCCTGTATATGATAGCAAGAATGCACCGACGGCTGTACCAGAAATTCAATGTCTATCAAGATCTGGACAAGGCTGTCAGCTACTTCAACGATGTAGTCTCTTTTTTTCCCGCCAGCGACAAGGCTCCAGACGCACTCTACTCCATTGCCCAGATCCAACAGGTGGAAAAGTCAGACCCGGATCAGGCAGCACGATACTTTCGCAAGGTGATTGTCCTCTATCCACAGAGCAGTAAAAAAGCACGGGCTGAAAAACATCTCCAGGAGATCGTTGCCCTGCATGGTTCCAGGCAACCTGTTTCGGACAACCCCACTGTGAAGCCGATAGCAGTGATTATTAGTCAACCGGAACCTGCACCGGAACAACCTGAGCCTGACCAGGACGCTATTAAGGCTGTGCAAAAAACTGAAAAGAAAGAAGAGGCAGCACAGAGAATTACCATGAAGCTTCCTGTGCAGAAGACAAGTGACCCCGCAGCACAGGAAATCGAAAAGAAGACTGAAAAACCCACGCAAAAAGAAAAAGAAGTGATCAGGGAAACCGTTGAAGTGATCAGCAACCCCTTACCAGTAGCAATACCTGTAAAAACAAAAATATCAAAACATAAGGGAAGGGAGCCTATAGCGGGGATTCCCCTCATCACCAGCTTGAAAGATGAATATAGAGCCAGGCCGGTAGAAAAAATCGACAGTATCAGCATGATCACTACTGCTGAGATCGCCCCCGATGTGCGCAAAGAAGAATCCACCATCGCTGCCGCAAAAAATATTAACACTGTAAAAACAAAAGATTCCACGCAATCACCTGGTAACAAACTGGTCAACGTCCTGCCTGTACAGTACTGGTCTTCGAGAAATTACAGCCGAGTGGTTATCCGAGCCTCGGCCCCGGTTACCTATAAGGCCAGCCTGATCGGCAAAGGAAAGGACAAGTCGAGACGGTTGTACCTGGACTTTAGCAAGAGCTATATCCCGGAAAAATATCGAAAACCAATCCCCATTGAAGATGGACTCCTCAAACAGGTGCGCACCGGGCAGTTCAACAGTTCAACCGTGCGGGTAGTGCTTGATATCGAATCCATCTCCGACTACAAGATTTTCAGCCTCAAGGATCCCTTTCGAGTCGTCGTTGATGTGCGGGGAGCAAAAAAGGATAAACTGGCCACCTTTGCACCAAAAAAAATCACCCCCCTGTCATCTGTCCAGGCAACCATCGGCAAGAAGGATCCCCCCCGCAAGGAAGTCTTTGTGGTTCTTCGTGACAACAAAAAGGTTAAGCCCAGCAAGGAGGAGGCAGCGGCCTCAATAGATACCAGTGACACAACTGCCTCAAGCCTGCCTGTCGCCACCCCCAGAAAACCGAGGATCACCCAAGAAAGCCTCTCCCTTGCCCAGCAACTAGGCCTTGGAGTACGCCACATTGTTATTGATCCCGGTCACGGCGGGAGAGATCCTGGAGCAACTGGATTTGGCCTCAAGGAAAAGGATATTGTCCTCAAGGTTGCACTTCTGACCCAAAAAATCCTCCAGATTGAATATAACTACGAGGTAACCCTGACCAGGGAAAAAGATACTTATATTCCCCTTGAAGAACGAACTGCCATTGCCAACACCCGTGGTGCGGATCTGTTTTTGTCCATTCATGTCAACGCCCATCCGAAAAAATCGGTCAGAGGGGTTGAGACCTTTTATCTGAACCTGGCCACCAATAAAGAGGCCATGCGGGTTGCAGCAAGAGAAAATGCCACATCTACCCATAACATCAGTGAACTGCAGGGTATTCTTGCCGATTTGATGCAGAATGCCAAGATCAACGAATCCTCACTCCTTGCCGATTTCATTCAGGACAGCATGATCACCGGACTGGAGGCGAATAGCTACCCGGTCAAAGACCTGGGAGTCAAGCAGGCTCCATTTTACGTCCTGATCGGTGCGGAGATGCCAGCCATCCTGGCTGAGATTTCCTTTATCTCCAACCCGGAAGAGGCAAAACTACTAGGGGAAGACAAGTATCTGGAGACCATTGCCCGTCAAATTGCGAACGGGGTTACCGTTTATACTGGTCAGCGACGAGCAGTTGCAGATCTGTTGTAACTGACTGGGCAAGTGCAGACAACGGCTAACGCCTCTACAGTCAGCATGAATTTTTATACACGCAAAATAGAAAAAGCCCCTGTCATTTAAACGACAGGGGCTTTTTAAACGGTGATTTAATAATTTACCAATCAACCATATAGCAGTTCAACTCACGTCCCTCTTCCAGATCCTTCCCTTCCATGAACAGTCGCATGGATTCTGCAGCAACTCTACCCTGATATACTGCCTTGGCAGCTGTCTGAGGGCCGAGGACATCGTCTCCGCCTGCAAAGATCCAGTCCACCGAGGTCTGCAGGGTCTTGGTGTTGACGGTATAGGTTCCCCAGGATTCGAGTTTGAAATCCTCACCCTTATCCGCATCATGGTTGACGTTCTGGCTGATGGCCGGGATAATAGAGTCGGCATCAATGATAAAGTTTGATCCTTCCTGCACCACTGGACGGCGGCGGCCTGAATCATCCGGCTCACCCAGTGCCATTCGGATACATTCCACACCGGTCATCTGACCATTCTCATCGGCGTGAACCTTGATCGGGGCTGCAAGAAATTCAATGCGTACACCCTCCTCTTCCAGATGATTAATCTCCATGGCTGAGGCGGGCATTTCCGCCTTGGAGCGCCGATAAAGAATGAATACCTCATCGGAACCAGTGCGCAGGGCAACACGGGCAACATCTATGGCCACGTTACCGCCGCCAACAACGACTACCTTCTTGCCAATATCGACTGTTTCACCGGTGAGTACCCGACGCAGGTAATCAACCCCGTGCAAGACCCCTTTGGTATCCTCTTCACCGTTAATACCCAGCTTACGGCTGTCATGGGCTCCAACCCCGACAAAGACAGACTCAAAACCATCATCCTTGAGTTGTTGCAAGGTTTTGTCCTGACCAATGGTAACGCCCAGTTTGATCTCAACGCCACACTGTTTTAATGCACCAAGCTCTGCACCAATAATGTCACGGGGCAGACGGTAATGGGGAATACCGACCGACAACATACCACCGAAAACCGGCAGAGCCTCAAAGACGGTACACTGATACCCCTGGTGGGCAAGGAGATGAGCCACCGTGATTCCGGCGGGTCCGGAACCGACCACTGCAACTTTTTTGCCATTTGGGATGGCACACTCTCTGGACATGGTCTTCCCGTTGGCAACCATCCAGTCTGTAAGATACCGTTCCAACATGCCAATGGAGACCGGGTCACCCTTCTTGGCACGCACACATTTACCTTCACATTGAAACTCATGGGGACAAACTCTGGAACAGACCGAAGGCATGGTGCTGGTCTCTCTGACCTTCCAGTATGCATCTTCAAATTTCTTATCACGCAGCAGTTCAATAAAGGCGGGTATATCATTACGGATCGGGCAGCCTTGAATACAGGTTGGCTTCTTACACTGCAGGCAGCGATTGGCCTCAAGGATAGCTGTTTCCTCGTCATATCCTGCTGTGACCTCCTTGAAATTTGTAACCCTGTCAGCAACAGAGAGTTCATCGGGTAGCTGGCGGGGAATCGCCATTCGTTCTTTTGGTTTCATATTAGCTCCTGATTGTTATGACTAATTAATAATATACACTGTGAGTCGATTTTTTTGGTATCTTACTGGAAAAGAGGGCAAAGGGCAAGTGTTCAGCTCCGGCTGGAATGCTATCAATTGCGCAAAAAAAAAGGCCGCCCAAAATGGGCGGCCTTTCAAACTACTTACTGGCTAGTGCATTTACTCCCGAGCACGCTCGGAGGCAGATATTCTGGCTATTGCCCGCTGGAGAGCAGCTTCAGCCCTGGTGCGGTTCATGGTCTCGGAAGCTGCCATAGCTTGTGCTAAGCGTTTTTCAGCGCGTTCCTTGGCCTGAATAGCACGATCTACATCTATATCGTGACCATACTCGGCACTTTCAACCAGAAAGGTTATTTTATTATTGGATACCTCGGAAAAACCACCGCTTACCATCAGGTATTTGGACTGTTTATCCGTTTTAAAGGTAAGAGTACCAGTTTTGATCGTACTCAAAAAGGGAGCATGATTTGCCAGCACACCAAACTCACCACTTACACCGGGAGCGGTAACAATATCTACATCGTCACTGACCACCGGCCCGGTAGGAGTTACTACTTCAAGATGAATCTGTGCCATTGTATTTTTTAAACCTCCGTTTCTTAAGCCTCAGCCTTGGCAGCTGCTTCTTTCTCAAGAGCCTCTTCAATGGAGCCTACCATATAGAAGGAGTTCTCAGACATGTCATCATGCTTACCATCAAGGATTTCCTTAAAACCTCGTACAGTGTCTTCAACCTTTACATACTTACCGTCCATACCGGTAAAAACTTCAGCAACAAAGAAAGGCTGAGACAGGTAACGCTGAATCTTACGGGCACGACCAACGGTGAGCTGATCTTCCTCGGAAAGCTCATCCATACCGAGAATCGCAATGATGTCCTGCAGTTCTTTATACTTCTGAAGAGATACCTGTACACCACGGGCAGTCGCATAATGCTCTTCACCTACTACATTAGGATCGAGAATACGAGAGGTGGAGTCCAGGGGATCAACAGCAGGATAGATACCAAGCTCTGCAATCTGACGGGAAAGAACAACCGTACCGTCAAGATGGGCAAAGGTGGTGGCAGGGGCAGGATCAGTCAAGTCATCAGCAGGTACATATACACACTGTACCGCAGTAATGGAACCCTTGTTTGTGGAGGTAATACGCTCCTGCAAGGCACCAAGGTCAGTAGCCAGCGTAGGCTGATAACCAACCGCTGACGGAATACGTCCAAGGAGTGCAGAAACCTCAGCACCAGCCTGGGTAAAACGGAAGATGTGGT